>VGHA01000022.1 GCA_016868375.1 Betaproteobacteria bacterium
CCGACCCGGCGTTCGCTAACTGCCGCGAAGACGTAAAACTCTGGGACGTCACAGTAAGCGACGGTCTGGAAAATCTCTAAGCCAGCGGCACGATGGACCTTCAACGCGGTCGTGTGTTTCGAGTCAATCTCGAGCCGATGCAAGGCAGCGAACAACAGGGCACTGCGCGGCTGTACGTCATTTTGTCTATCACGCCGCTCAATGCAAGGCTGCGTCAGGTGGGCCCCCTGTCTAACTCGGCGCGTGCGTTGCCCCGTTGGTGGGGACAGCGATGCGTTTTGGCGATGGTCGGGTAACCCTTTGCGCACCGCTTGCCCGTCACCGCCCGGCAACAGGGCGCGATGCGCACTGGCGGTGCGTAGTGCCCGCAATGGTGCGTTTTCGTAGGCGGAATTTGGCGGGTTAGGCCAACCGGCGCTCGGCACGCACCTTGCTGGGTACTTACGTCGCCGCGTCGAAAGCGGCTGGTTTCCCTTCCGAGCCTTCCCGCAGCGCCGTGCCGTGCAGTCCAATCCGCTTCTCATTCGCAACGTCCAGTGTGCCGTCGAAAACGGGCACCCGCCCCGTCGAATCGACGTCTTGATCGATCGCGGAACCATCGTCTCGGTTAGCGAGGCCGATTCAGCGGTAAGCGCGCTTCTGCCGCAGATTGAACGCCGGATTGATGCGTCCGATTTGATTGTCATGCCTGGGTTGGTCAACGCGCATGTTCATTCGAATGAAGCATTTGAGCGAGGGCTTTATCCATCGCTGCCGCTCGAGCGCTGGCTGGCGCGAAGCTACCCACCGCTGGGTGGGCCCGACGTTCCGGCGCGCTGGCACTACCTGCGCGCAATGCTAGTCGCCTGCGATGCGATTCGATCGGGTACCGTGGCGCTGCAGGACGATTTTCTGAATCCGGGTTGCGACCACGCCGCGCTCGATCACGTGGTTGAGGCGTGGTCTGACAGCGGGCTTCGTGTGTCAGTTGCCACGACCTTATCCGACCGCGCCTATCTCGACGGTCTGCCGCACGCCCGGGCGTCCTGCGAGCTGTCGCTTGCCCGCGAACTCGATTCGCGGTCGTCGCTTCCTGTTGCCGAGCAGTCGGCCTTCTTTGTCGAAGCGCATCGTCGCTGGAACGGCAGTTCTTCAGGCCGGATCGCGATCATGCTGGGGCCGCGCGGGCCGCAACGCTGCAGCGACTCCCTGCTGCATGATGTTGCCAGGCTGAGTCGAGACCACGGCTGTGCGGTGCATATGCACGTGCTGGAGACTCGATTACAAAGGGCTGCCTCACTCACCCAGCCAGGCGGAGGGTTTATACACCGGCTGGCCCAGTCTGGGCTCCTGAGCCCCAGCCTCACGATCAATCATGCTGTCTGGGTCGATCAATCGGACATCCAGGCCATTGCCGATTCGGGCGCGTTCGTCACCCATAACCCGCTCAGTAATCAGCGACTTGGGAGCGGTACTTCGCCTGTCAGGCGCCTGCTGGCTGCAGGGGTCCGCGTAGCGCTCGGGTCCGATGGTCCTGCAACCGGTGATACCGCGTGCATGTCGGCGGTGTTGCGCGCCGCGAGCCTTCTGCATCGAGATCCAGACTCGCCAGCCAGCGAATGGCTGGGTCCGCATGATGCCTGGCAGATGGCGACGCAGGCCGGTGCGGGCAGCATGGGATTGGAAGACGGATGGGGAAGTCTGGCGCCAGGTGCTCCCGCTGATCTCGTGCTTCTTAATGCTCGTCACCGCGCGCTTGTTCCGCATCACGACACCGTCGCCCAGTGGGCGCTTGCCGGCGGAGCTGATCTGGTTGACAGCGTGATCGTGCGCGGGTCGATCCTGATGCGCTGCGGTCGGATCACTGCATTCAATGAAGACCAACTGCTCGATGAGGCGCGTGAGGCAGGCGAGCGTTGGCAGCGGCAGATCTGGCCGTTGCTCGAGCAGAGCGGTGCAAGGCTGGATACGTTGATTGAGCCCTTGCTTGATCGGGTGCGACGCGAAGAACTGCCGGGGACGGGCTGACGATGGATTTTGAATGGACAATTTTTGTTGACACGCTACCGTCGCTTGCGCGCGGTGCGCTGGTAACCGCACAGCTTGCCTTGGCTTCGGCGGTGCTGGGATTGGCAATCGGCGTGCTGGGCGGTCTAGCACGCGTCTCAAGTAAACCGTTACTGCGCAGGGCGGCTGGGTTTTACGTCACCGTCGTTCGTGGGTTACCGCTTCTCGTAATCCTCCTGTTTCTTTACTACGGCCTCCCCTCGCTTGGGGTTTTGCTGCCCGCCATCGCAGTGGCAATTCTTGCGCTGGCGCTGACCAACGGCGCTTACGTCACCGAGATTGTCCGCAGCGGGATCGAATCCATAGACCGCGGGCAGATGCGGGCTGCGCGATCACTTGGCATGTCTTACCCGATGGCGATGCGGCGAATCATTCTTCCGCAGGCAATGCGCCGGGTGCTCGCTCCGCTCACCAACGAATCGATCACGCTGATCAAGAACACTGCACTGGTTTCCGTGATTGCCATATCGGACCTGCTACGGGCAGGTGTTGATGCGATGACCTGGAAGGCCAATACCTTCAGCCCTTTCGCAGGGGTCGGGCTTTTCTATCTGGCACTGACCCTTCCCCTGTTGGCGCTGACGGGTTGGCTCGAGCGGCGATACCGGATTCACTGACCCATGCTGATCATCCGAAACCTTCATAAACGATATGGGCAGCACGATGTCCTGAAAGGTATCGACCTGACCGTTGCCCGGGGTGAGGTTGTGGTGCTGATAGGTCCATCGGGATCCGGGAAAAGCACCCTTCTGTCGTGTGTCAATTTTCTCGAGCCGTTCGAGCAGGGCGAAGTGCGCGTCGATGGGGAGCCTGTTGGGTGGAGCACGGGCGCGGACGGGATGCGCGTGCGACAAACCGATCGCGAACTCGACCGACTGAGGCGGGGAATCGGAATCGTCTTTCAGCAGTTCAATTTGTTTCCTCACCGAGATGTGATTGGAAATCTGGTTGAGGCGCCGATTCATGTGCTCAAACAAGCGCCCGATCAGGCACGTCGTGAGGCATTGACCTGCCTGGAAAAAGTGGGCCTGTCTGATAAGGCGACGGCGTTTCCAGGTGAGCTGTCGGGCGGTCAGCAGCAGCGGGTGGCCATCGCCCGCTGCCTGATGATGAAGCCCAAGCTGATGCTATTTGATGAGGTGACCTCTGCTCTGGATCCGGAACTGGTGGGCGAGGTGCTCGCAGTCATGAAGCAGCTTAGAGACGACGGCATGACCATGCTGGTCGTCACCCATGAAATGGGTTTTGCCCGCGAGGCAGCGGACCGCGTGGTGTTTATGGACGCAGGACTCATCGTTGAGCAGGGCGCGCCGGATCAGATTTTTCTTGCGCCTCGTGAGCCCAGAACGCAATCGTTTCTTGCACGGTTCACCAGCGCGCACCCAAGCCCGGATGCACGTGGTTGATCCGATCCCTTACCCCCATCGAGACGGAGTCAGAAATGCCTAAAGATCATATTTCCTTTGCACGGCGGCGTTTTGCAAGCATGGCGGCCCTTGGGGTCGCAGTGCCGGGCCTGGTTGGCGCCCAGAGCAATACGCTGGAGTCGATCCGCTCAAAAGGCGTGATGACGATCGGCAACGGCGGTGCCTTCCCGCCTTTTGAGTTCATCGAGAATGGGCAACTTGTCGGATTCGATATCGACTTAGGTAACGAAATCTGCCGAAGACTTGGGGTCAAAGCCCAATGGGAGAAGATAGATTTTTCCGGGCTGATCGCGGCGCTCACTTCCCGACGGGTCGATGTGCTCATTACCGCAATGACCAAAACCAATGAGCGCGCCGAGCGAATCGCGTTTTCCACCTCGTACTACAACTCCGGTATTGCTGCGGCTTCACGCGCAAACGCCGTCGTGAAAACCGCCGAGGATTTGGTTGGAAAAATCGTGGCGGTGCAGGTGGGAACTGCCGGCGAGCGATTTGTTCGCGACAACTATGGCAGCAAGGTCAAGCAGATCAAGACTTTCAACGAGTTCCCCCTGGCTTTTGCTGATGTCGAGTCTGGCCGATCCGACGTCGTGGTCAACACACTTCCGGTACTGAAGTACAACGCCTCGAGGCGGGGCGGTAAGCTGGTTCTGTCGGAGCCGTTTGATTCCCGAGAAGTCGGTATCAACACGCGGCTCGGTGATACCGAATTCATGGCCGAGATCAACAGGATTCTGGCTGATTTGAAGAAGGATGGGTTCCTGGAAAAGCTGGATGCGAAGTGGTTCAAGTAACCATGAGGCACGCGCCGTCTGATTAACAGACGGCGCTTGTTGATCGCTCGAGCGGTCTATTTCGCTACAACGGCCGACACCGTATCCGGCGCCAGTTCATGGTGCGATTGAGAATCGAACTCGGTCCGTGTTGCCTCCGCGCCCTCAAGAAACAGGGCACGGGTGATTCCCGAGACGATGCGCGGAGCGGTGTATCGGATATTGCTGTTCGAAGCAGAACTTGGTCCAAGGCTAAGCGTTGCGCCTCGGAAGATCGCAAAAATTCGACTGGCCCATGGCGCGGTGCCTGGCACCTTTTCGGTGAACGCGCCGAACCTGTCCAGGTAGGGGAATCTGGCGAGCCGGGTATCTTCCTGGTCGGCCGCCGGTGTGAAGCGGTCACCCCAGAGCGCGATGTGCGGGGTCACCGAAGCGAGTTCTTGCCGCTGGGATAGATCCACCGTGATGCCCGTTCCGGCAATCACGAAATCGAACTCCAGAGATCCCTGGGGTGTTTCCACTGCCACGGCACCATTCTTCTCACGTACCGACAACCATGGCGTGCCGGGCCGTAGCCGGAAGCCAGGAAGCGAAGTGGCTTTTTTGAAAGTAGGTTCGGGCGGGGGTTGGCTGATGTCGTAGAGGCGCTTCATGTAGTGCCAGCGCTCGGCATCGGGAAGTTCGGGATAGTGGGCAAGGTACCCTGCAAACTCCATCCACCGCCGTGGGTTCGCCAGCGGCAGCTGCGGCCTGCGAAAGCAAAGCTCCGCTGAACGCGCGCCGGCTTCAAGCGCTGCGCTGGCATTGTCAAAGCTCGATGCGCCTGCACCCAGAATGCCAATCCGCGCGCCTCGCAGCGCCGTGAAGTCAATCAGATCGTTGGTGTGCGCATGGAGAGACTTCGGAAGACCGTCGAAAATCGGTGGCTTCACGCGCGCGCCACTTCCCTCGGCGCCAGTTGCCAACACGACCGTTCGAGACCGAAAGCGTTCAATCGTTCCGTCTGCGCACTGCACCTCCAGCTCAAACCTGTTTGCGCTTACCGGGGTAACTCGCGTGACACGTCGTTCCGGGCGGACGTCGATTCCCGTGACGTCGCGATGCCAGTTGAGATATCCCTGCCAGTCCGGTCGCGAGATTCGGAACAGCTTCTCCCATCCATCGCGCCCGTGCTGTGCTTCGTACCAGGCGCGGAAGCTGAGGCTACCTATGCCCATATCGGGGCCTGTGAGGTCCTTGGGTGTGCGCAGCATGATCATGCGGGCGAAGGTGAGCCAAGGACCTGCAAGTCCCGGCGGGTTTGCATCGAATACCACCACACGCTGGACGCGCTCGCGCAGCAGACCGAACGCCAGACTCTGCCCGTATTGGCCTCCGCCCACGATTGCGCAGTCCAACACATCTTCGTCGCCGGGTTCGGTGCGGACCCAGGGACGTGCGGGATAGTTCAGGCACTCGAGATCGAAGTTGACGCGCTCGCGGAGTGCTTCAAGCCCAGAGGGCAGAGCGCCGGATGGGTGTGGCATGGGAAGCTCCAAACATAGATCGGGCAGACTGAACCGGTTGCGGACTCAGACTGGTTCCAGATACGGGCTGAATACATCGACCAGGACGCGGTGGGTCGTGACGGATGCGCTATGGGGCCAGAGGTCATTGGGGTCGAATGCCAGCAGGTAGACGCCGACCCAGGGCGCGTCTCGGTTACCCCGCGCCAAGTCCTCTGGGTTCGGGAAGTCGCCCCAGTCGCGGATAACCTCTCCGACACGGCCCTCGATGAAGCCTGGCGTGCGACTGTGGCCAGGTCTTGAGATGGGTCGTACCCGAAGACGTTGCCCGACCTGCCAGCGGCCGGTGAAGTTTGGATCACCAGACATCGTAACTCTCAGCGGTATGCCCAGCCCGTGAAGCGTCGCTCTACGATGACCATGGCTGCGTAGAGCACGATTCCGAGGATTGCGAGCGCCAGAAGGCCTGCGAAAACGAGCGGGACTTGGAAGGCGGCCTGCGCACTCAGCATCAGATGCCCGACGCCCTTATTCGAGCCCACGGTTTCCGCCATCACCGACCCCACGAAAGCCAGGGTGATCGCGACCTTGAGCGAGCTGAAGAAATACGGCATTGAGCGCGGCAGGCCAATCTTGCGGATGATTTCCCAGCGGGTCGCGCCGAGCGCCCGAAGCACATCGCGAAGCTCAGGCTCGGTGGTTGCGAGGCCGGTTGCGACGTTAACGACGATTGGAAAAAACGAGATCAGAAATGCGGTAAGGACGGCTGGCAGGCTGCCAACCCCGAACCATAGGATCAGGACTGGGACGATTGCAACTTTGGGGATCGAGTTAAAGCCGATCATTACCGGGTAAAGCGCTTCATAAAGACCTCGACTTGCACCGATGATCGCGCCCAGAAGCAGCCCGACGAACGTCGCGATTCCAAATCCGACCAACGTGGTCCAAAGCGTGACGGCGGAGTTGTCGATCAGGGTCGATCTGAAGTTCCATCCTGCTTCTGCAATGGTGCTTGGAGCCGGCAAAAACGAGGGTGGAATTGCAAAACTTACACAGGCGATCTCCCATATGGCGAAGAGAGACAGCGTGAAAAGCGCTGGCCAGACAACATAGGTCGGAAGGCGGTTCATGAGGCGTCTCCTGCCGATCAGTGATGAATATAGCTGCGCAGCAGCTGAACGGTTTCGGTAAAGGCGGCGCTGTAGGTGATGCTGAGGTCGCGTGGGCGGGGAAGATCAACCTCATGCCGAAGAATGATCCGGCCAGGACGGGGCGAAAATACGTAGACGGTATCGGCCAGAAAAGTCGCTTCGCGAAGGTCGTGCGTCACCAGCATGACCGTGACGCCGCGCTCGCGCTGCAGATCGCGCAGCGTGCACCACAGGTCTTCACGCGTGAAAGCATCGAGCGCACCAAACGGTTCATCAAGCAGCAGGATCTCTGGCTGGTGGATCAGTGCTCTGCAGATCGAGGTGCGCTGCTGCATGCCCCCTGACAGTTCCCAGGGGAACTTTGATCCGAACCCTTTAAGTCCCACACGCTCCAACAATGCTTCGACCTTGGCCACATATTCCGCCCGGTGAGAGCCGATTCGGCGCTTGTGCGGTTCAACGACTTCAAGCGGCAGCATGACGTTATCGACCGTGTTTCGCCATGGCAGCAGGTTGGCGGCCTGAAAAGCCATTCCAACCGATTTAAGGGGCCCCGCGATTTCGCGGTCTTCCACCAGTGCTACCCCGCCGCTGATCGGAACAAGCCCGGAGATGATCTTCATCAGGGTGCTTTTTCCGCAGCCCGAGGGGCCGACCACCGCGACAAATTCACCGCGTCGAATCGACAGGTCGATCTCGTCGATGGCGAGCGTTGCCTTGGGCCCCTGACCGTAGCGCAGCGACACCTTTTCAAGACGCACAAGGTTTTGGACAGCAGACATGGCGTTGAGTGCAATGAGCTTTGACCATTTTGACTAAGCAAGCCGCGTGCCTCGATACGGTGCACATCACGGGCATGATGTTTGCGATCTGACCGACGTGCCTCTCAACCCATCCCTCCCATTCAAAGGATTCGAGATCATGGTTGATTTAAAACGTCGTGCAGTGCTTGCGCTCGCCACGGTGGCGGCAGGCCTTTCCTTCAACGCCTCATATGCGCAGACGCCTGTTCGCTTCTCGCTCGATTGGCGATTCGAAGCGCCCAATAGCGGCTTCATGGTCGCGATCGACAAGGGCTTCTACAAGGCAGAAGGCCTTGATGTCACGCTTGATCCGGGCAATGGGTCTGTTGACGGGATCAATCGCGTTGCCAGTGGTTCTTACAACCTGGCGATGGCCGATATCAACTCGCTGATCCGTTTCCGTGACAATCCGGCCAATCCACCGATCAAGGCAGTGTTCATGCAGATGAACGCGCCCGCCTTTGCGGTGACTTCGTTCGCCAAGACTGGTATTAAGGCGCCCAAGGACCTTGAAGGCCGTCTGGTGGGCGCGCCGGCGGCTGATGGCGCCTATGCCAACTGGGCCGCATTTATCAAGGCGTCGGGGATCGATGGGTCAAAAATTCGCATTGAAAACGTTGGATTCCCGGTACGCGAGCCCATGTTGATGCAGGGTAAGGTGGATGCCATCGTGAGCTTCGCCTACAGCTCATGGGTGGCGCTGCGCAGTGCTGGCCACAAGCCGGAAGACATCTCGATCATTTACATGCGTGATTTTGGCCTTGAGCTGTACGGCAATGCGCTACTCGCCAATCCTCAGTTCCTGCAGGCGAACCCAGAAACTGTTCGCAAGTTTGTGCGAGCCAGTATTCGGGGGTTCCTGGACGCTGCTGCCAATCCCAAGGATGCGATTGCCAGCGTTCTCAAGCGCAATCCTGTGACGACCGAAAATGCAGAAATGATGCGCTTTGCAATGTTCATGAACGACAACTTCTTCACCAACGAGGTGAAGGCGAACGGCGTCGGACATGTCGATAGCGCACGGTTGGCGCGGTCGATCGACCAGATCGGTGAGAGTTTCAAGTACACCAACAAGCCAAAGGTGGCTGATATCTACACCGACGAGTTTTTGCCTGCCAGAGCCGATCGTGCGGTGCCCGCTGCGATAGCGGGCAAGAAGTTCTGAGTCGAGCTTAGCAACGCACCACAATGGCGGCCATTCCGCCGCCTATTGGTGCCTGATGCACCGAGTCGGCCGATACGAAAAAGCGAAGATGTCCTAAAAGACTGCCCAGCACACCGGATGCGGCTGCCCGAATATGCGATTCCGGGGCCCATCCGCTTGTGTAGACCGTGGTTCGTGAGCCGCGCACAAGCCCGTCTTCGGGGACCATCATCTTCGCGATCAGAGCTTCGATTCGATCACCGTCGATCAGCTCGCCAAACGGATCTGAGCGAAGACCCTGCTCGGTGAACAATACCCGCAGGGAGCGCTGATCAAGC
Organism: Betaproteobacteria bacterium; assembly: GCA_016868375.1. GTDB lineage: Bacteria > Pseudomonadota > Gammaproteobacteria > Burkholderiales > Burkholderiaceae_E > SYIM01. Next base: position 9,188 of record VGHA01000022.1, read on the forward strand.
AGGTCTCGCGTATGGGTCGAGGCGATTCGAAGATTGCCTCCCGCCCCGGGCCGGTTGCCCATCGCGACCACCTCGATTCGTCGAATTTCGGCGCCGGCGATTCCTTGAACATGACGTGTGTAAATCGATAAGTCCTTGGCGATGCTCTCTTCGGTCAATCGCTCGCGGTCGACCTCGCCCAGTGCAACGCCGCCGCCGAGTGCCGAGATCGCGCGTCCACGATGAAGCTGGCTGTTGAGCGGCGTTGCGGCAGGGTGCCGGGCCGGAAGCATTGGAGATTTGATGAATAGAAGCTCCACCTGCTCAGGTTCAAGCCTCGCGTCAGCGATTGCGGCCTCGGCGCACCGCGTGACCCGGTCGACCAGTCGCAGTGTGCCGATATCTTCTATGGGGACTGGTTCGCTGCAGGCTGTGCCCAGCGCCAGTCTGGCCGAAGATTCTCCGGCGTCGGATCCACCTTGAGACTTGCCTGGATCCAGCTCGACAAAGGCAAATCCTTTGGGAGATCCGACCCCTTCGCTGCCGATTGCCAACATGGATAGCGAGCGATCGGTAAGCGCCGATTCCTGGAACACCCGGTCGAGCTGCAGCTTGAGCAGGTCCCGTGAGAAATCGTTGGGAGCGTGATGCCCCTCGGTTTTTGCGAGCACGACCAGGCGTCGTATCTGGCCGACGGGAAGTGTCTTGATCCAGTTCTCCAGTAGCGAGACATCACCCGCACCGGCCATGTCGAAGCAGAAGGTCTGAACGGTCATGATGGAGATTCCCAGAGTTTGCGCCATAGCGCGTGCAGCGGAAGCGCCTGACTTGATACCGAGGCACAGAGGTCGAGATCTTTTTCCAGCCATGCGAACAGTTGGCCAGGGTCGGTAAGTGGGTGGGAGAGCGACTCACGCAGCCGCTCCATCTGCACCGAATGGGCTGACCCAAGGGAGAGTGCCTCGAACACCTGGGTAAGCGGCAGGCCCTGCTCACGGCTGAAACGTTGCGCAGCGGCCAGGCCCGCCGCGATGCCTGCAATGGCAAGCTGGTTGGCGAGTTTGCAGCGTTGCCCCGCACCTGCGTTGCCAAGATGAACGACGCGTGCACAGTACGCCGACAGGACCTGCTCGACGTCGGGCTGGTGTGACAGGTCGCAACCCAGCATGGCCACCATCTTGCCCTGCTGAGCGCCGGCCACCCCGCCGCTGAGCGGCGCGTCGGCGTAGCGCAGTCGCGCCCGGCGACATCGCTGCTCGGAGTCATACGCGAACTCCGGAGATACGGTGCCATGCTCAATCACCAGGGTTCCGGGCGGGCAGCGGTCGAGGTACTGCTCGAACACCATGCTTGACGCAGCTTGATCCGTTACGCAGAGCACCACGACCGATGGCTCAGCGACTTCGCTCCAGGCGTGAGTGTCGCGCCAGCGAGATTGAGCCTGATGGTTGATATCGATGCCCTGAACCTGGGCACCAAAAGTGATCAGTCGTGCTGCGATCTCTGAACCCAGCGCACCGAGTCCGAACACCTGGGCGCGCATTCCCGAAAGGATCGCCGCACCGGGCGGCATTGGCGCGGATGGCAGACTCATGGCCTGATGGTGGTAATCGGCCTATCCGTCTGCACGTCGGGTAGCTTCGGAACCGCTACGCCGATCAGACAGTCCCGGGTCACAATGGTTGCGAGTGTCGCTTCATCGAGACCCTCTGCGCCGGAGGGTTTGAGGGGCAGCACCATGTATCGAAGGTCGGCGGTGCTGTCGTAGACGTCGACCCTCACGGACTCGGGCAGCTCCAGCCCGAACTCTCTCAGCACTGCGCGAGGCTCCCGAACCGCCCGTGTCCGATACGGCTTGCCCACATACCAGGCCGGAGGCTGACCGAGCAGATTGCGTGGATAGCATGAGCACAGCGTGCAGACGATCAGACAGTGCACTTGAGGCGTGCTTTCAACGATGGCGAGGCGGCCGTCTGGAAACGAAATGCCGAATTCCTCGCAAGCGACGCGACCGTCTGCAATCGCCGCTTGCCGGAAGTCGGGGTCCTGCCAGGCTTTGGCGACGATTCTTGCGCCCCAGGCTGGCTTTGGCGCATCAATTCGTTCGATCGCAACCCTGATCTGATCGCGAGACAGCAGCCCTCGTCGCTCAAGCAATTCGGCCAGAGCAAGCGTTCGCCATTCCGAGCTTGAAGGCGGGCAATCAGCCGCGGGCAGATAGCCGCGTCCGCCATATGGGTCGGTGACCGTTGCGGCAGCGTCCGCGCAGGGGTCGGAGGTTCGATCCACGCGCGTTGCCAGCCAGCCGGGGCTTGCGTCATGAAGGCCTTTCAGCTCGGCGACCATGCGATCGACCTCGTCAGCTGCCACGACGGCTTTTCTGTCGAGGATGCCAAGCATGCTGGTGAGCATTCGCTCGAAGAATGACAGGTCGTGATAAAGGGCTTCGCCGAAGCTTTCGAAGCCGTCGCGCAGTTCGTCAAGGGGAACGATGCCTTGTGCGCCCAAAAGAACGCGAATTGCTGCGCATTGGCGTTCCCAATAAAACAAGGTGCGCTCGCGGCGGTCCACCGCGCTGGCATCACCCCAGCCAGGCGAGTCGATCCGTCCGCCTACGTCATGGTAGCGGCGCGCGACGCTCATGCGATCTGGCGCGATTGCGCCGACTGAATAAACTGTGCAACTGTCGCTGTCCAGCCAAAGAAGGTGCGTACGTTCCAGAGCGTGGCATCGAGCAGATAGGAAGGGCCTGCGTGGTGGGTGGCATCTTCCAGAAGAAGACAGAAGTACTCGCGGTGGTAGGCCTCGCGAAGCGTGCTCTCGACGCAGGCATTGGCTGCAACGCCGGTCAGGACCAGATTTCGAATTCGCCTTGCGCGAAGAATCTGGTCCAGGCAGGTTCCCGCAAATGCGCTGTAGCGGGATTTTTTCACCACCATCTCGCTTGGGCCAGGCTGCAATTCATCAACGATCTCGTAGTCCCAGGTTCCGTCTGTGATCAACCGCCGATGAAGTTCAGGCCGCTCACGCATCAAAATCTGCGCTTCAGATTTGTGCCATACGGGCGCTGTGGCGCCGCCCACCACCAGATGGTCCGCATCAAATCCGCTCTGGATATAGACAACGAACAGACCTGCCTCACGAGCAGCCTCAACGCTCTGTTGCACCCGGGCGATCGTTCCGGTCGCATGGCTCAAGTCATAGCCAACCTGATCAAAATAGCCTTCAGGCTTGAGAAAGCCGTTTTGCATGTCGACTACGATCAGGGCGGTTTCAGCCGTGTGCCATTCGATTCCGCTTGGTAGTGCCGACTGAAGCGTGAGCGTGGCGGTGCGATGATTCGTCATGGAATCGTTCCCTTCAGACTGACGCGACTTCAGACCCATACCGCGCGCTGTCGTGCTGCTCGCCCAGCACCCGATCGATGACCCAGTTATCGAGCGCGTGAACGATTTTTTCCTTGATGCAGAATCGGCCTGGGGTCACATGCCAGGACTGAAGACCGCGCTGCTGAAGCTCAGAGATGTCGTTGTCTTCCCGAACGACGATGTCCTGGCGCTTGAAGTAGTTGTCCGCCAGCGCCTGGAAGTCAGGACGTTCGAAGCGCTGCGCTGGAAAACATGAGGTCAGTACCAGATGGGTTCGCTCAGGCCCTTGAGGATGAGCCTCGAAACACCACATCGTGTCATTGGCAATCGCCAGCATGGCAGCGGGATAAACGAGGATGAATCGGCTGCCGAGGCTGGAGTCGCCTGACAGCGTTTCGATCGGCGGGAACCCAGGATCGCCGTGCAGCAGGGCACGCGTACCCTCGTGGCGCTCATAGATCGCTGTGTATTCCCCTCGGCCCGGGTCTTCCGGGATGTTGATCGCCTTCTGCCGCGATATGGTCGAGCGATGCACGGTCGGAATGTGATAGCCCTCCATGAAGTTTTCCACCCACACCTTCCAGTTGCAATCGAGGTCGTAAGTCACGCGTCTGGCGGTACGCATCTGGCCAAAGCCATACATCTCGAGTCGTGCGGGCAGGTCGCCCAGCCAGGAGGCGAGCGGCGGCACATCCTCGGATACACATACAAACATGAACCCGGCCCAGGTATCGATTCTTGCAGCGTGAAGCGGGTAGTCGTCGGTAGAGAACCCCACTGAATCGGCCATCGCGGGTGCGGCCAGCAGCTTGCCGTCCAGGCTGTAGCTCCAGGCATGGTACGGGCAGACCAGATTTCGCGACTGACCTTCGCCCTGCGCAATGGGCGAGCCACGGTGCCTGCAGGCGTTGGCCAGCGCGTGAAGCTTGCCTGTCGCGTCGCGGGTCAGCACCAGGCTGACATTTGCGAAGCGGATCGTGCACCAGCTTCCAGGCGCGGCGACTCGATCTTCGCGGCCCACCATGATCCAGCCGCGATGAAATATCGTTTCAACCTCGCGTTGATAAAACGACGGGTCGGTGTAACAGCGGGGCGGAAGTCCGGCTGCCTGATCGAGTGGTTTGCGCACGTCTCGATACGTTTCGCGGTCGAATAGGTTCATCGCCTCACCCTTTCAGAAGACAAGCTGGGAGATCTGCCCAGTCGCAGTGTTCGAACCCGTTGCCTGAGGCGAGGCCGAGTGCGGCCCGCACCTGGTCGCCAAGGGGTATGGGAGTACCCGCTTCCACTGCGGCGAGAGCGAGCAGGTCCAGATCCTTCAATCCAAGCTTCACCGTGAAGCCAGCCGGCCCCTCTGACGCCGTACCTCTGTCAGCGGTTTGCGCGACTCGGGCGCCAACACCCTCATAGACCGGGCCCCGAAACAGCTTGCCGGTGACCACTTGCTGCAGGCTCGCTGCACTCGCGCCATGTGCCTGAACGAACCGACTGGCCTCGGTCAACGTTGTGATTGCGGAAGCGATCATGAGGTTACCGGCCAGCTTGATCGCGCAGGCAGCCTCTGGCGTGGGCACCTGGTGTCGTCTGGGGGCGAAGGCACTCAGCACGTCAAGCCCCACGGAATACCAGACGCTGGTTTGCTCGTCGCTCGGGCCGAACAGTGCGGTGAGATCACGCGCCCAGGCCTCATCAGGACGCCCGAATACCGGACAGGCGGCAAAGTGCTGACCTGACTGGCCGTGGTGGTCCGCAAGCGTTCGGGCGAGCGAAACGCTGATGGTTCCGACACAAAGGTGGATCGCGCCCGCGGGCAGCAGCGGAATGACGCGATCGGCGAGCGATAGGGTCGATTCATCGCTAGGTAGCACGGACACCAGCACCTGAGCGCGTCCCCAGAACGTGTCAGACGCCGTATCAATTACCGTCAGTCCTCTTTGTGCAGCTGCCTGGCGTTGCTCGGCGTCGATATCAAAGCCCGCAACAGCGAAATGCGCGTGCGCCAGGGCGACTGCGATTGGCAGGCCCAGTTGACCCAGTCCCGCAATCATCACAGGCAATTGAGGCTGGTCTCCCCTCATTACCTTACTCAGGCATTTGCCGTGAAGACTGATGAGCCCGCAGACGGAACTGTCGGCTTGAGTTCAACTTCGTCAAAGGCATGGAGGGCCGGTAGCAATGCCGCTGATTGCTCCAGCATCAGCGCCCGCGTCACGCCGCTTACCAGTCTGGGGATGGCGTATTTATGGCCGCTTGCCGACGTGGTGTGCGGCCCCATGCTGACGACTGAGGAGAAATTGAACGCCCTGACGCGGCTCACCCAACTGTTCTGCTCAGCCTCAATCGGCAGATATTCGAATGTCGGGCCAAGGTACGGGTAGTCGCCCAGCGTATCGCTTGACTCGCCGGAGGGGGGCGCGAAGACATGTCGCCAGCGCTTGACAAGAGGGCCGAGCGCGCGCAGTTCAGGTCTAGCCTCGTAGTCGACCACGGCGCCGGTCGCACAGATGATGTGGTCGAACACGAAGTTGCCGCGCGGCGTGCTCACGTGAACATGGTGGCCATCGTCCACCACCGCCAGCCAGGGGCTTCCCGAATGCGACCTAAAATGAGCGTGTGAATGCGCGCGGTCCCAGGCATTCTGAGTAGGAGGCTGGTCGAAGGTTTCGAAGAAATGATTGGTGCGCCAGCGGGTCAGGTCATCGAGTTCGGGAAAATGCTTGAGAAAGCCTGCGAACTCCAGACGACGATGGGGGTTGATGGTGGGAATGTTTTCGCGCCGAAAGCAGACATCGACACTGCTTGCGCCGTGCTCAAGCGCGACGCAGGCGTTATCGAAGGCCGAGGCACCGTGACCAAGGATTCCGACCCGCTTTCCGGCAAGCTTTTTGAAATCGATCGCGCGACAGGCATGATCCAGCCGCTCAGGAGCCACCGCGTTCTCAATGGTTGCCGGCACGCGCCAGGCACCTGCGCCATCAAAGCCGGTTGCGAGAATCACCTGGCGTGCGAGCAGCGTTGTAGGGGGGTTATCTGTTAACCCTTGCTCGCTCACGGCCAGCGCAATGACGCCCGCCCGGTGATTCAGACCCACACACTCGACGTTGTTTCGAACGGTGATCCCGGCGGCATGCCGGAACCAGCGAAGGAACTGCATCCAGCGGGTTCTTTCGATTCTTTCGATCGAGGCCCATGCCTGGTCGCCATAGGCGGCGCGATAGAAGGCGGGCGCAGACAGGCTCGGCAGTCCGCCTTCGATGCCGACGGTGAACTTCGGCGTGCGGAGGTGGCTCATTCGGGCGAATTGCTCCCACACGCCCTCGGTGCCCGCTGGCAAGCGATCGAGCAGCACGACGTCGTGGACGCCATCGCGCTTGAGCGCAAGCGCGGTGCCAAGTGCTGCCTGACCCGCACCCACGATGACCACGTCGTGAATAGGCTCCTCGCTGGTGCGGGCTGCGGGAAGTACCCACGCACGGCCCGGATACGCCAGCAGCGCGAGCTCTTCTCGAACGCGTGCGGTCAGCGCGCGGACAGACGGTGTGTCAGGCCAGGGGGCTTCGCTCATTCCAGATCTCCAAGGTGACGACTGATAAACGCTCGCATCAGCGAGACAGGACGATTGAATTCGAGCGGTGCATCGAAGTGCGCGGTTTTCGGTACCTCAAACCAGCTGGCTTGGGCTTGGGGGGACAGCACGTCGAAAAGCGCGCGAGACTGGCGTCGAAATTCGCTGGTCTCCTGTTCGCCAACCGCAACCATGACCTCTGGCAGGTGGTGTGACCGGGTCTTTGCCAGCGACGCAAGTGGACTGCAGCATGCAAGCTCGGCGTCCGAGAAGTTGAGGCTGCCCTGGAACCGGGTGCGTGTGAGAGGCCCCAGATCGTAGAGTCCGCCTACCAGAAGCAGCGCCCGCCAAGGCGAATTGAACGTCTGGTTTCCGCGTGCCCGGTGTTCGTCGCTGGTTGATGGCTGTGCAAGACAGGCAGCCAGCGCCAGATGCGCACCCGACGAGTGCCCGGCGACAGCCAGTCGCTCGTGATCGAGCGCGAGATGATCAGCCCCGTTGCGCACCGCATCGAGCGCGGCTCGGACAGCCCCGATCTGGTCTTCGAGCCTGAAGGACTCACTCAATGGCCCAAAGTTGATGCTGACCATCGCCCAGTTCTGCTGCGCGCAGGCGTGCGCCCAGAAGGACGTCTCGAGGCTGGTATTCAGCTGCCAGCGTCCGCCATGGACGAAAAGCAACGCGGGCAGACGGCTGGCGCTTTGCCTGGGTTTGAAGCAGTGAACCCAATCATGCTGGCCGGTACCCCATCGCCACGTGTCCACCTGTATCCCTGGGTCAGCAAAAGCCTCTGCGCTAAGTTGTTGCAGCGTACGAAGGTCGGCCTGATTGCGGGGGTCGCTATTGTTGTCGTAGAGCGCAGTGAGTACAGGGTCGATCGACTCACTGGACGCACTCGGCTCGGGAACGGTGGTGCGATTGGCCATGGTCATCGGCTAGCAATCGCCATGCCCAGGCATTGGATGCGCTCATGCCTTGTCGATCCCGATGAGCGGGTCGACATGATCGACAATCCGTTCGGGTGTCGTGATCCAGATTTCGCCGCGATGAGCAACCAGGTGCTCGAGGAAGCGTGTAAACGGCTTGAGCCGATGGGCGTGGCCGATCAGATACGGATGCAGACTCAGATTGAATATCAGGGGGCGCCGGCGTGACATATCGAGCATGCCGTCAAACGCATCGAACAAGGTCTCGACCCACTGACGCGGCGGCGTTTTGGCGCCGTGCAGAGCGCTTATGTCATTGGTTGAGCGCGCGTAGGGCAGGGCCCAGAGCGGGCCGTGGGCGGTCTGCATTCGGATCGGCTGGTCATCCATCGGCCAATCCAGCGTGTAGCGCAAGCCTGCAGCCGCGAGGAAGTCAGGCGTGCTGATGGATTGATTGACCCATGGACTCATCCAACCCGCGGGCTTTCGACCTTCTTCGGATGCAATTCTCGCCACGCAGGCCTCGATCATGGCTGCCTCGGCTTGGGGCGAAAAATCACAGGCCCGCTCCGCATTGGTGCGGCCATGGCCAACAATCTCGTCTCCGCGCGATCTTAGTGCGCGGATGATCTGCGGGTGGTGATCGTAAACCGCGGTGTTGGTCAGCGCGGCGACCGGAAGCGACAGGTGGTCAAGCACTTCCAGCAGATTCCAGATGCCGACGCGATTTCCCCAGTCTCGCCAGCCATGATTGACCACGTCGGGCTCGGGCTGTCGCGGATTAAGGTCGGGTCCAAGACCTTCCCCGAACGGAAAGGTCTCGATATTGACCGCGATGTAGACCGCCAGCCGATGGCCATCGGGCCAGTCGTAGACGGGTCGTTCGAGGATGGGCGTGTAACCGTAGCGGGTGTGCTGGGTGAGTGACATCAGAGGTGTGTGGTGGCTATTCGGCGAACCGGAAACTCAAACCGAAGCGACGGTCTAGCAGGCAGTTGTGGTGGTCCACCTGATTGGTGTCGGCGAGCTCGAGGTTAAAGAAATCCTGCGTTGCGTCGTCAAAATAAGGCCCTGCATGCCAGGTGGACCGATGGAGGGCAACTGCCACATCGCCGGGAACACGAAATGCGCGGATCGATGCAGGGTCCGGCTCAGCGTCAGCAGTGTCGGGCTGATCTGGCGGCGCGACCGCGAGTAGCCAGGGCTTTCCGCCGACCGATGCCAGGCATTGTGTGACGCGCAGGTGTCGGGTGATTCGGTTGAACAGCTTCGGTCGGCCGTGGAGCCGCATCACGTAAAACCGCGGGATGCCCTGGTTGAGCTGAAGTTGCGCTTCGTCAGGACCAAACAGCTTTCCATCCTCGGCAGCTTCAATCAGCGTGCCGAAAGGTAAAAAGGCCTCGACGCTGATCGGCTCGACAACGAGATCGATGACGCGGGAATTTGAAGCGACACCTGAATTCGGCTCGGATACACTCATTTCAGACTCACCAGATCAATCAAAGGGGCGCACCAGTCTGGCGCGTGCCCGAACAATTTAGCAAGTTTCACACCACACACTCCGATGATCCTCTACACCCCCCCAGCGCCCGCGACCTCGGTGCCCGTCATCGACCTGGGCGCGTTATGGTCCTCCGTTGCTCGAGACCGCGACGCGATTGCCAATGAGATCCATCGCGCGTGCCGCACGATCGGATTTTTTTATGTGGTCGGGCACCGGGTGGATCGGTCGCTGACCGAACGAGCCTTCGCGATCGCGCGGTCCTTTTTTGACCTGCCGATGGCGAGCAAGATGGCCGTTGACATGCGAAAGTCGCCGACTACCGCAGGCTATGAGCCCCTTGCGGCCCAGGTTCTGGACAGCCAGGATCAGAATGCTCCGGCAGCGCCGCCCGATCTGAAAGAGTCGTTTTATTGCGGTCTGGAACTGGCTGTCGATGATCCCTGGCACGCGAAGCGCTTACGGGGTTACGGTCACAACCAGTAGCCTGAAGCGCTGCCCCAGATGCGTGAAGTGCTTGTTGCCTATTGCGGCGAAATGGCTCGCCTTGGACTGCACCTTCTAAGCCTGCTTGCCCGATCGCTCGAGCTTGATGACCCATGGTTCGAGCCTTACTTCACGCCGCCCTCGGCCACGCTGCGGCTGATCAAATACCCGCCGCAGCCGGCTGCGGCGACGTTCAATCAGATCGGTGCAGGGGCACACACTGACTGGGGCGGTATTACCCTGCTTGCGCAGGACGACTCCGGTGGGCTGGAAGTTCGGAACCTCGCAGGGCAGTGGATTGATGCGCCACCCGTCAAAGATGCGTTGGTCATCAACCTGGGCGATCTGATGGCGCGCTGGACCAATGGTGTCTACACGTCGAATATGCACCGGGTCAAAAACAACCGTAGCGGTGGCGACCGTTACTCCATACCTTTCTTCATGTCACCGCGCCCCGATGCGCGGATCGAGGCGATTTCAAGTTGTGTGGAGACGGGTCAAGCCCCGCGATTCGCCATTTGCACCGCAGCAGAACACATGAATGAAATGTTTCGACGCTCATACGGCTACAGCCCAGCTACCAGCCAATCAGCTTAGGCAGCCACAGCGCAATCTCTGGGTAAATGAACACCAGGAACAGGGCAACGCCCTGCAGCGCGATGAAGGGTACGACCCCTCGATAGATGTCCTTGATTGACACCTCGGGCGGTGCGACGCCCTTCAGATAGAACAGCGACCAGCCAAACGGTGGCGTCAGGAATGATGACTGCAGGTTGACCGTGATCAGCATGGCAAGCCAAACCGGATCAACGCCCTGTTTGATCAGCACAGGCAGGAAGAGCGGCACTGCGATGTAGCTGATCTCGATCCACTCGATGAAAAATCCCAGCACAAAAATCAGAAGCATCATGAACCAGATGTCGCTGTTGACCCCGCCTGGAATCAGATCGAACATCCTGGTGATGACCTCTTCGCCCTGCAGTCCTCGAAAGGCCAGTGCGAACACCTGAGCTGACAACAGAATCAGCATCATGATCGCTGTGATCTTGGAGGTTTCCAGCGCCACGTCCTTCAGCACCCTGATCGACAGCCGCCGCGCGCCCAGTGTGATCAGAACCGACCCCACTGCGCCCATCGAAGCCGCTTCGGTGGGAGCGGCCACCCCGCCGACGATCGTGCCGAGAACACACACCACCAGCAAGACGGGCGGCACCACGACCTTCCAGAATCGGATCATCAACTCGCGCCGGCTCACCTTGAGCCGTTCCTCAATCGGAATCGGTGGCATCAGCGAGGGGTTCATCCAGCCGCGCACCAGCAGGTAGGTGATGTAGAGACCTGCGAGCAGCAGGCCAGGCATGACCGCAGCGGCGAACAGCGTCCCGACCGACAGTTGCATGATGTCCGACAAAAGGATCAGGATCAGACTGGGCGGAATAATCTGGCCCAGGGTGCCCGAAGCGCAGATTGCGCCGCACGCGATCCCCTTGTCGTAGCCACGTCGAATCAGCGTGGGCAGCGTAAGAAGGCCCAGGGTAATAACGGTGGCTCCAACGATACCAGTGGTGGCCCCCATCAGGACGCCAAACAAAATAATGCCCACGCCCATTCCGCCACGCACACCGCCAGCCACAAGACCCATCACATCAAGCAGGTCGTCGGCAAGGCGGGATTTTTCAAGCATCACGCCCATGAAAACGAAGAGCGGAATAGCCATCCACTGATAACCGGAGACGATGCCGTAGAAGCGAGCGGGCAGCAGATTGAACAGGCTGTCGCCAAAACCTATCCAGCCGAATACGAACCCGACCACCGCCAGGGTGGTGGCCACGGGAATCCCCACCAGCAACAGCGCGAAGAACGCAGCGAGCATCAACAACGCGAGCGTTTGCGGTTCAAACATCTCGCCGATCCATCCAACGACGCGCAAATTGGGCGATGCAATGTAGCGCTACCAGGCTGTAGCCCAGCGGAATCAGCGCCTTGACGATCCAGCGAAAGGGAAGACCGCCAGGGTCCTGCGAGATTTCGCGAATCGAATACGACTGCAACACGTAAGGGATGCTCAGCTTCACGAACAACGCTGCCACCGCAAAAAGCAGCGCAATCGACAAAAGGTCAACAAGGCGTTTGGTTTTTGGGCTGTAGTTCGCGTAGAACACATCGACGCGGACATTGTCGCCACGCTGCAATGCGTAGCTGAGTCCCAGAAGAATCATTGCTGCGAGCAGATGCCACTCAAGTTCCTGCGCCCACACTGAGCCAAAGCTGAGTGAATAACGAAGAATCACGTTCACCGCGACGAGCGCGATCATCAGTATTGCAATCCAGAGCGTGAGCCGGCCAACCGTGTCAATCAACGATTCGATACGGGTTGGCCAGCGGAGCTCTCCAGCAGTCTGGCGCTCAGCCATTCTGGTGCTCAGCCGCGAACAGTGACGTGATACGCCTCTTCGCTGATTTCGCTCCAGCGGTCGTATTTCGACTTGAATGCGAAATACGAATCGTGAACTTTTTTGGTAAGCGGATCCTTGGCAATCGATTCGGCAAGCACCTTGTCGGTTTCGGCGCGTAGCGCTTTGATGACGGCATCGGGCAGCGGCTTGGCAATGACCTTGTGGTTCTTGACCAGATCTTCCATCGCATCCGAATTGGCCCGCTGACACCAGGCCTCGCTGATCACATTGCAGGCTGCTGCGGCGTTTTCAACGATTGCCTGCAGATCGCGCGGCAGCTTTTGCCAGGCCGCGCGATTGATCAGCAGTTCGGACACGGTGGCTGATTCGTGCCAACCGGTGGTGTAGTAAAACTTGGCTGCTTTATGAAGCCCCAGCCGTCGATCCTGAAAGGGGCCGACAAACTCGGCGGCATCGATCACGCCGCGTTCAAGCGCGGGGAAGATCTCGCCGCCCGGCAGTACCTTCACGTCCACGCCGAGGTTTGAATACACCTTGCCGGCAAGGCCAGGGATTCGCATCTTCAGGCCCTTCAGGTCGGCAACGGTGTTGATCTCCTTCTTGAACCATCCTGACATCTGCACCCCGGTGTTGCCGCAGGGCATTGCGATCATGCCGAACGGTGCGTACACCTCGTTCCATAGGTCGATGCCACCGCCGTCGTACAGCCAGCCGTTGATGCCCTGAAAGTTCATGCCAAATGGCACAGCGGTGAAGTATTGAGCGGCAAAGGTTTTGCCGGTCCAGAAGTAGCTGTTGGCGTGATTCATTTCAACGGTGCCGGCGCGCACAGCATCGAAGCCTTCGAACGCGGGAACGAGCTCGCCTGCGCCAAACACCTGAATGCGAAGCCGCCCGTTGGACATGGCTTCAATTCGACGTGCCAGATCAGTGGCGCTGCCGGGGCCATCCATATAGAACGGCGATCCCTTCACATAGGCACTCGTCATCTTCCAGGTGATGGTGGACTGGGCCTTGACGATTGCGGGGGCGGCGAGCGTCGTAGCGGCGGCGCCCGCAATGGCACCTTTGGTGACGAATGAGCGGCGGTTGACTTGCATGGCGGAATGTCCATTGATGAGGGGTGGACATTCGTCAGCAAGCCATATGCCAGGCAGAAACGGCTGCCTGGGCTGGTGATGCCCTCCCGGCTGCACCAAAACAAGCGCCCTGCTTCGATGTTGGTGCAGGGCCGATCAAATCGTGGTGCGTCTCGCGCGTTGCTGGGGCAAGAGCGGGCGGGAAGCACTTTGATATGAAGACAAAAGGCACACAGTTATGTAGACTGAAACGTGTGAAGCCTTTCCGCTGGAATCTTGCGATGAATCTCGACCTGGTCGCACGGCGTCGGGTGTCGTTCGAGCAGATTGTGGTGGCGATTGAGACCGACGGCCTTCTTGACGTTCTGGCGCATCCCAATGCTGGCAGATATCCCAACCAGCGGCTTTTGATGGTTGCTCTGGATGGTTATGCGTATCTGGTGCCGTACGTGGAAGAGACGGATTATTTTTTTCTGAAGACGATTATTCCCAGCAGGAAGGCAAGTCGCGATTACCTCCCGAAAGGAGACCCCAATGACGCGTCCTGATCCCTCGGAAACGGAAATTGTCCAGGCCTATGAGGCCGGCCGACTCAAATCCGTTGCGACCCGTTCGGAACTTAGCCGGCTGAAAGCGGCAGCGCGCGCAACCGCCGTCAAAGATCGCCGGATCAACATCAGACTTTCCGCGAGCGATCTTCAGAGCATTCAAGTTAGAGCGCTTGAAGAGGGTTTGCCATATCAGACCCTGATAAGCAGCGTGCTGCACAAATACGTGACAGGGCGCCTGGAAGAAAACAAGTCAAGGCTCTCCGCGCCAGCATCAGGGACGAAGGCGAGCAAGTAACCTCGCCCTGTGCCCCTCACTCAAATCCACATTGACGTCGCAATGCCGCACTTGATTCAGACGCAAGCAGCGCGATCACACGTTGCGCCATGGCAGCGTTCGGAGCCCGCGCGCTGACAGCCGCCGAATAAACCGTTCCCAGCTCGAACACTTTGGGTAGCGGCCCTACCAGTGCGACACCTGGGGTAAACAAAATTTCTGAAACCTGGGTGCAGCCGATCGCAGCCGGATCACCCGAATCCGCCATGGCCCGCATGGCGGTGGCGCCGTTCGGGAATTCGCGCAGTTTGGGCTGCATCGCATTGGCCAACCCCAGCGCGTCAATCACCTTTCGCATGTGGATGCCGGCGGTTGATTTAATGGTGTCAGGAATCCACAAGCTTGATGCGCGCGCAAACACGGCGGCCAATGCCTCGGCAGTGCTGACGTCAGGCAGTGGTTGACCTGCGGGTACGGCAACGCCCGTGCGAACCGAGCCCAGCGGCATCACGGTGTCAGCGCGCAGCTGTCCGTCGGCCGCCATGGCCCGAATCATGGCGTCGGTCAGAATCGTGACGTCGCAGGCCTCGCCCGCGATGAACGCTTCTTTCATCGCGCCCACCGCGCCGAAGCGGCCGGTGGTGTGCACGCCAAGTTCGCTACGCAGACGCTCGGCGATGCCCGTTACCAGGCCCTGAGACGCACCCGCGCACAGCGCGGCAATCGGCTGCGTCATGGTCAGTCGGCCTTGATGCCTGCGCTCTTCACGACGCCGGCCCACTGCGCGATGTCGGCATTCAGGAACTTGCCGAATTCAGCCACGCTCATGGTCATGGCAGCGGTACCCTGCGCGGACCAGCGCTTGCGCAGGTCGGCGTCTGCCGTGACCTTGTTGATCTCGGCATTGAGCCGATTGACGATCGCGGCCGGCGTGCCCTTGGGCGCCATCACGCCAATCCAGATGGTCATGGTGTAACCCGGTACGCCCGCCTCAGACACGGTGGGCACATTGGGCATGATGGGCGAGCGGTTCCGCCCAGTGGTCGCAATGGCCTTCACCTTGCCACCCGCAACCTGGCTAACCATGGTGGGAATGGCATCGAACATCATATCGACCTGGCCACCCAACACATCGGTGCGGGCCTGCGAGCTGCCCTTGTAGGGCACATGGACCATCTTGATGCCCGCCATTGACTTCAGCAGTTCGCCGGCCAGGTGGTAGGGCGTCCCGCTTCCTGACGACGCGTAGGTCATGCCATCGGGTTTGGCCTTGGCGCTGCTGAGTATGTCGGCCACGGTGGAGGCTGGGAGGTTGGTGCGGGCCACCAGAACCAGATCGGATTCGTTGATGGGCGCGACCGGGTCAAAGTCGCGCATCAGCTGAAACGGCTTGTTGGTTGTCAGCGACTCGTTGATGGTGTGCGTGTTCGACATGATCAGAAACGTGTAGCCGTCGGCCGGGCTTTTTGCGACCACGTCAGTTCCGATGATCGAGCCTGCACCGGGCCTGTTTTCAATGACAAAACTCTGGCCGAAGGTTTCCTGCAGACGCGTGGCAACCAGACGGCCGAACACGTCAGCTGAGCCGCCCGCGGCAAAGGGTACGACCAGCTTCACAGGTCGGGCGGGCCATTCCTGGGCGATGGCGCTGGCAGAGGTGACGAGGGCGCCGACCATGGCCGCCGCGGCGATCAGACGACGGGAGGGGGTAACGCATCGGGTCAGATTCATGGACGCTCCTGAGAGGTGCCGGTTGGGTCAGGGAGGGATGGTAAGGAACTGTGGCTGAACGCCCAAATCAGGGGTCTTTCGTTACCCCTATACTCAATCCACTGTTTCGGGAGACCTCGCCATGTCAACGCCATCCGCCAAAACCTTGATCTGGGCCCAGGGCGCCACCGATCGGATCGGTCACAAACCGTATCTTGAGCGGCTGCTGCCGCATATCGCCCGCTGCAGCGACCCCGATTTCGAGGTTCGCTTCCACACCACCACGCCATCAGTGACCACGGTTCATGCGGTGTCCGAGTTTCGCTTTTCCCGCGAGGTCATCCGGGCGGCGATTCGCGCTGAGCGCGAAGGCTATGCGGCGTTTTACATGAACCACTTTCAGGATGTGGGCCTTCAAGAGGCGCGCGCGTCGGTCAATATTCCGGTGCTGGGCCTTGGGGAAACCAGCATGCTGCACGCCTGCACGCTGGGTCGCCGGCTGGGATTGCTCGCGATCAATCCGGCGTTCGTGCCGCTGCACGCCGATCAGGTTGCGCGCTATGGCCTGCGCGATCGGGTGGTAGGCATCCGTTCGATCAACGCCAATATCCCGGACTACATGGCGGGCTTTGCCTCGGCCGATCGCAAGGTGCCGCTTCAGCGCCAGTTTGAGGACGAGGCGCGCCGGCTGATCGACGACGGCGCCGACGTGATCGTACCCACAGGCGGCCTTCCAATGATGATGTTTGCCGAGGAGCCGGGTGCCGCCATCGACGGCGTGCCCATCGTCAATGGTGTGACGGTGTTGGTGAAGGCCGCCGAAATGGCGGTGAAACTCAGCCGGCTGACGGGCCACGTGGCGAGCCGCGCCCCCCACTCGGGTTACGTGCTGCCTTCGGCGCAAGCCCTCGAGGAGTTTCTGCAACACGGCTAGACGGCGTCTGCGTGACCAGTGCGTCTGGTTCATGCTGCCGGTGGGCGCTCGCGCCTTGCGCAGTATCATTTTCCAAACTCATACATATGTGGTTGGAAATGCGATTCTCAGGAGACACGCGATGACCTCGCCGCAGGCCTCGAATTTCTTTTCTGATGAAGCGATGCTTGCGCCGCGCCGGGTTGAGCGCACCGATCTTGGTGGCGGCGCGTTCCTGCTTCGCTCGCCGGAGCCGCTCAAGCCCTGGGCGCAGTCGATCGGTGTCTGGCTTGAGCACTGGGCTCGGCAAAAGCCCGATGCGCTCGCGTTTGCTGAGCCTGCTGGACTGTCAACGGCCGCAGTGTCGCCAGGCTGGCGCACCCTGACCTGGGCCGAGTTAAGGACAGCGGTGGGGTCGGTTGCGCAGGCGCTTCTTGACATGAAGCTGGTGCCAGGCGCGCCAGTGGTCATTTTTTCCGACAATGCTGTTGATCATCTGGTGCTGATGCTTGCGGCCATGCACGTGGGGCGCGCCGCCTGTACGGTCAGCAGCGCCTACTGCCGGCTTGCGGGCGGCGATTTCAGCAGAATTCGCGGCATTCTTGCTGCGCTTGGGCCTGGTCTGGTCTACGCCTCGGATGCCGGCACTTACGGGCCCGCGGTTCTTGCAAGCGCGGTCGCAGTGCCTGTGGTGTTCAGCCGCGGCGCTGAGTCTCACCCTGGTGCCATCACCTTCGAGTCGCTCTTGAGGGTTCGTGAAACCGATCAGGTTCAGCAGGCATTTGCTGCTGTTGGTCCCGAGACGCACGCCAAATACCTGCTCACCTCGGGCTCCACCGGGCATCCCAAGGTGGTGATCAATACCCATGGCATGCTCTGCGCAAACCAGCAGATGATCGCCCAGACGCTTCGCTTTCTGGCGGTTGAGCCGCCCGTGCTGCTTGACTGGCTGCCGTGGAGCCACACCTTTGGTGGCAACCACAATCTGAATATCGTGCTTCGCAATGGCGGTACGCTGTTCATCGATGATGGCAGACCTGTTCCCGGCCTGATTGATCGCACGATTGCGCACCTGCGCGAGGTGCAGCCAACGGTGTTCTTCAACGTGCCTCGCGGCTACGACATGCTGCTGCCAGCGCTTGAATCGGATGCCGCGCTTGCAGGGCGTTTTTTCAAGCGACTGCGTATGGTGTTCTATGCGGGCGCAGGGATGCCAGTGGCTACCTGGCAGCGTCTGGAAGCGGTCGCGGCGCGCGTGCGTGCCGAGCCAGTGTGGTTCACCACCTCGTGGGGCTCCACTGAAACTTCCCCAGCGATCACCGCCGCGCACTGGCAGCTCGACCGCCCCGGTGTCATTGGTCTGCCGATGCCCGGCGTCGATCTGAAGTTTGTCCCGAATGCGGGCAAGCTCGAAATGCGAATTCGCGGTCCGCACATCTTTCCTGGCTACCGAGGCAACGAAGCGGCTACCCGTGATGCGTTCGATGAGGCGGGTTACTACCGCATTGGTGATGCCGGCTATCTGCTTGACGAATCCGATCCTGCCTCGGGCGTCGTCTTTAACGGGCGCGTCGCGGAAGACTTCAAGCTCACCACCGGCACCTGGGTATCCGGGGGCACCCTGCGCCTTGCGCTGGTCACTGCGCTGGCGCCGCTGGTGCAGGACGCGGTCATCACAGGGCACGACAGAACTGAAGTCGGTGCGCTGGTGTTCCTGTCTGAGGCTGCCCGGGCGCTGCCAATCGAGGCTGTGAAAGCGCAGCTCATTGAAAAGCTTGCCGCCCACGCTGCCCAGGCTGGCGGCTCGTCGCAGTCGCTGCGCCGCTTGCTGCTGCTCACCGACGCGCCCAGCATGGCCGCCGGCGAAATCACCGACAAAGGCTATATCAACCAGCGCATGGTCTTGCAACGGCGCTCGGCCGATGTCGATACGCTTTACGCTTCCCAACCTGATCCCCGCGTCGTTATTGCCTGATTGCGAGAACCCCGATGACTGCTGCCGCATTGCCTGCCGTGCCTGCTCTTGAACCCTTCCAGCCCCAGTCGGGCCCGTTGTCCGGGCTCGATCTGCTGCGGCTTGAGCGTGGGGGGGCGGTGTTTCATCTGCGTCTGAACCGCCCCGCCAAACGCAACTCGGTCAGTGACGAAATGCTGCGGCAAATTCACACGGTATTCGTCAATCTGCCCGCCGATATCCGCGCGCTCATCCTCAGTGGCGAGGGCGAGCATTTCAGCGCCGGGCTCGACCTCTCGGAAGTCAGCGAGCGTACGGTGGCCGAGGGCATCCATCACTCCAGAGCCTGGCATGCCTGTTTCGAATCGATCCAGTTCGGGCCGGTTCCCGTCATTGCGGTGCTGCATGGCGCGGTGGTGGGTGGCGGGCTCGAGCTGGCCGCATCGGCGCATATCCGTGTCTCCGAGGCGGGCACCTTCTATGCGCTGCCGGAAGGCACCCGCGGCATCTTTGTGGGCGGGGGCGGGTCGGTGCGTATTTCGAGGCTCGCGGGCACCGCACTCATGACCGACATGATGCTCACCGGCCGCGTGCTCGATGCCAATGAGGGGCTGGCCGTATCGCTGGCCACCTATCTGGTGCCATCCGGACAGGGGCTCGCCAAGGCGCTTGAGCTGGCTACCCGGATCGCCGGTAATGCGCCGTTGTCCAACTATGCGATCACGCAGGCGCTGCCGCGTATCAGCGAGATGGGGCCCTCGGAAGGTCTGTTCGTTGAATCGCTCATGTCCTCAATCGCCCAAGGCGATGAAGCGGCAAAAGAGCGGGTCCGAGCGTTTCTGCAGAAGCGCGCGGCCAAGGTTGAGCGTCGCTAACTCCGGTCCGCTGACAGGATTTCTCCCCATGAGCTGGAACCATCAGGCACCGATCGCCGACATGCGGTTCGTCATCGAGCATGTGCTCGAGGCACCCGGGCTTTGGGCGCAGTGGCTGTCCGATCAGGCGATTGATGCGCAGACCGCGGTCGCAGTGCTCGAGGAGGCGGCACGGTTTGCCTCCGGGCAGCTGCTGCCCATCAATTCGGTGGGAGACCGCGAGGGCTGCCGGCTCGATGACGCCAGGCGCGTCCGCACGCCGCAGGGCTTTGCGTCCGCCTACCGTCAGTTCGTTGAGGCCGGGTGGCCCGCATTGCCCTGTGATCCGCAATGGGGCGGGCAGGGGCTGCCGATGCTGATCGATGCGGCGACGCGCGAAATGTTAAGCGCGTGCAATCACGGCTGGTCGATGTACCCCGATCTGCTGCACGGCGCCTATGAAACGCTTCGCGCGCACGCGAGCGATGAACTGAAGACGCGCTATCTGTCCAAGATCGTCAGCGGTGAGTGGCTGGCAGCCATGGCGCTCACCGAACCTCAGGCGGGCAGCGATCTGGGGCTGCTTCGCACCCGCGGTGAGCCGCGCGCGGATGGATCGCTCGCGATCACCGGCGACAAAATTTTCATCTCGGGCGGTGACCACGACCTCACTGACAACATCATTCATCTGGTGCTGTTCCGGCTTCCCGATGCACCGGCGGGCGCGCGCGGTATGTCGCTTGCGCTGGTGCCTGCAGTGCTGCCCGACGGTTCGCGCAACACCCTGCACTGCACCGGGCTTGAACACAAAATGGGCATTCATGGCAGCGCCGCCTGTGCAATGCGCTACGAAGCGGCCACCGGCTGGCTGGTAGGCGAGCCTCACCGGGGGCTCGCCGCCATGTTTCTCATGATGAACTCGGCGCGACTGCATGTCGGTCTGCAGGGGCTTGGGCATCAGGAAATCAGCACCCAGAACGCGGTGCGCTATGCGATGGAGCGCAGGCAGGGGCGCTCTGCTGCGTCATCCGGGGCGGGCGCTGCGCCCATCGCATCCCATGCGGCGGTTCGCCATCTGCTGCTTCGCAGGCAGGCGCTCACCGAAGCGCAGCGTGTGCTCGCCTATCGCGCTGCGCATGCACTGGACCAGGCGGCCCACGATCCCGACCCCGCTGCGCGCACGCGTGCCGCGGCCATGGCGGGGTTGCTGACGCCCGTCATCAAGGCCTTGCTCACCGACCAGGGCTTTCAGGGCGCGAGCGAGGCGCTGCAGGTGTTTGGCGGCTACGGTTATGTGCGCGATACCGGCATCGAACAATCGCTTCGTGACAGCCGAATCGCCATGATCTACGAAGGCACCAACGAGATTCAGGCGATTGACCTGTTGCAGCGCAAGGTGCTGGGCGATGGAGGGCGGGCGCTCGCTGAGTGGCAACACGGCGTACAGACCGAAGCGGTCCGGTGCGAGGCTGCGGGTCTGCCCGAGTTTTCGCAGATGCTTCGCGACACCATTCAAAGCATGAACGATGCGCTTACCCAGGTGCGCGAGAGATCAGCCACCGACAATGACTGCGTGCCTCGAGTGGCCGATGATTGGCTGAAAGGCGTGTCGTACGCGATGTTGGGCTGGGCGTTTGCGGTGAGCGCGCGCGCGGCCAGCACCCATCCCGATCGGCAGTTTGCGCAGCAGAAACTCGAGCGGATGCGCTATGGCCTGCAGTGGCTGATGCCGCAGGCGGCGGTGCATTGGACAAGGGTGCGCGCGGGGACGTGGGCGCTGCCCGCGCTATCCGTTTAATCAAGCCGCCGGCTTCGCCCGCTCCTGCGCCAGCGTCGGATAGTCGTTGTACCCATCCGTTCCGCCACCGTAGAAACGTCTGGTAATCGACTTTGTGTACGGACCACCCATGCGAATTCGCTCGGGCAGGTCGGGGTTCGCAATCCAGAGCCGTCCGAACGACACCGCGTCCACCGCACCCGAGGCGATCAGCTGCTCGGCCGTGTCCGGGTCAATGCCGCCGTTGACGATTACCTGGCCTTTGAACACGGGTTTGACCAGCGCGAGCATGCGGTCCCGATCGAACTGTCCACCCCAGAAATTGGTGTCGGCCAGTTCGATCCAGCCCATGCCGCGGGCATCGAGTTCGCGCACCAGGTGGCGGAAGGCCGGTTCGGGATCAGGGTCGAGCGCGCCGTTGAAGCTGGTGTAAGGCGAAATACGCAGCCCCACGCGGTCGCGCGGAAACTCGCCCATGATCGCCTCGAGTGCCTCGAGTGCGAAGCGCGCCCGCGCTTCGGGTGATCCACCATAGGCATCGGTTCGCCGGTTCAGATAGGGCGACATGAACTGATGCGGCAGATAGCCGTTGGCACCGTGCAGCTGGACCGCGTCGAAGCCCGCTTCGCGCGCGGCCCGTGCGGCCGCGCCGAAGGCTGCGATGGTGGATTGAATTTCGGCAATCGTCATGGCGCGCGAGGGCACCGCAGCCATCTTGCGGAAGATGCCTTCTTCATTGCGGCCCCACACCGTGACCGCTTCAATGTTGTCATTGACGCCGGATGGCGAGAGCGGCGGCTCGGGGTTCTCAGAGCGGTCGGCGGCAACGCGGCCGCCATGCCACAACTGCAGGGCGATTCGCCCGCCTGCCGCATGAACGGCAGTGACCAGCGAGCGCCAGGCTGCGATCTGATCAGCGCGGAAGATGCCGGGTGCGCATTCCCAGGCGTTCGACTGAGGGGCCACGTTGGTGGCCTCGGCGATGATCAGCCCAGAGGACGCACGTTGCACATAGTGCTCGGTCATCATCGGCGTAGGCACGCGTTCGGGGGTGGCGCGCGAGCGGGTGAGCGGCGCCATCCAGATCCGATTCGAGAGGGCGAGGCCGCCGAGGTTCATCGGCCGAAAAAGATGCGTTGTCACGGAGTCTCCGGGCAGGGTCAGGTTTGAAGGGGGCTCAGGCCGCAGGGGGCCCGTCAAGCGTGGGAATGGCCCAGGCGGTTACCGAGCAGCCGTCGCGCAGCGTGCGCACCTCGGCGTAATCGGGGCTGGTCCAGAATGCGCGCAGCGCATCCATATCGGGAAATTCAAGGATCACCACCCGTCGGTCGGGCGGTGCGCCCTCAAATGTTTCAAGGTGCTGCCCCGTGGCCAGCAGGCGGCCGCCGTGACGGGCGATCAGTGGTGTGACACGGGCCTGATACTCGCGATACAGACGCCGTACCTCCGCATCGTTCGGGATATGAGCCTGAATGAAAAACAGTACGGACATGGTGTCGGAGCTCTGGGAAACGGTTTATTCGAGCAGCGCGGTCAGGCCCGCCATCAGCTTGTCTTTCAGGCGTCCGCGTTCAACCTTGCCGGTGGGGTTGGACGGGATCTCATCGACGAAGAACCAGTGCCGCGGCCGTTTGAACGAGGCAAGGTCGGGGTTGCCCAGGCAGAACGCCTCAAGCGCTTTCGCATCAAGCGCTGGATCTTTGCGAATGATGGCTGCGCACACAACCTGCCCCCACTTACGGCTGGGCAGACCCACCACCGCGGCGTTGGCAATGCCCGGATGCGAGAACAGTACGTTTTCAACTTCCGAGGGATGAATGTTTTCGCCACCGCTCTTGATGGTGTGGTCCATGCGGCCCATCACAGTAATGAAGCCCTCGTCATCAGTGACCGCTGCGTCGCCACTGTAGTACCAGCCATCGCGGATGGTCTGCGCGGTTTTCTCAGGCAGCCCCCAGTAGCCGGTAAACAGGCTGGGCCCGCGTGCGATCAGCTGACCGATTTCGCCAGGCTTGCATTGATCATCGGGGTCGGTGCTGTCGGCGCCGATGATGCGAACTTCCATGGTCTGACCGGCCTTACCGACGCTGCCCAGCTTGTTCGGATGGCGACGGTAGTCACATGACGTGACCATCAGCGCTTCCGTAGACCCGTAAATGTTGGCAAAGAAATTTGGAAAGAGCGCCATGCACTTGCGCGTGACATCGTCAGCCAGCGTCTGCCCACCGAAGAAACCGCAGCGAAGCGTGTCAAGCCGGTATTGGCTGAGATCGGCCGCCACCATCATGACCATCTGGGTGGGAACGCCATGAAGCGTCGTGATCTTTTCTTCGCCAACCAGCGACAGCGTTTCGTGAACATCGAAGCCGCGCGTCAGGATGTTGGTGCCGCCAACGATCACGAACGGCATCAACTGGATCTGCAGTTGAGCGATATGGAACAGGGGCTTGTTGTTGAGCAGCGTGTCGTCGTGGGTGAAGCCGCATTCGGCCGACATGGCCATGGCGCCCACCAGTTCAGCGATATGCGACCGCACCACACCTTTGGGTCGGCCCGTTGTGCCGGAGGTGTACATGATCATCGCTGGATCGGTCCATCCTGCACCCACAGCAGGTTCGCGGTCAGAGCCCGGCGCCACAAAGTCGTCAAACCGCACCTCGCCAGGCCCGGGCGTGTCGCCGACATAGATAAGCTTTTGAACCGACAGCTGGTCGCGTATCGCCATTACCGGCGCGCGCAGCGTCTCTTCGAACACCAGCATCTTCGCGCCGCAATCGTCGATGATGTAGCGAATTTCGTTGGCCGCCAGCCGGTAGTTGATCGGCACAGGAATGGCACCGATTTTCATCAGCGCATAAAACCCGGTGACCTGCTCGGGCAGGTTCCAGGTCAGGAACGCGACCCGGTCGCCCTTGCCAACACCGTGTGCGAGAAACGCATTGGCGGTCTGATTGACCCAGCGGTTCCACTGCCGATAGGTCCAGCGACGGCCCTCAAAAACGAGCGCCAGCTTGTCGGGCCAGCGCAGCGCGGATTGCGTGAGCGTCGAAGCCAGATTCATCGCAAAGCCTCCGAAGTTCTGTGAACGATGGCCGGCCCGGTGGCCGGTGAGTCATTGTGCCGATCGGAATGATGGGGAGCGCCAGACCACCAGCCGAACTGATCGAGCGCGAGAGCGTCGTGTTGTCCGCTGTCGGACCCAAGGCGGGCCGGGTCAAAAGCGGCAGCAAACCATGTTTCTCCGCCAGGCAGGCTTTGCAGCCGGCGATGGGTAGGCCCGTCGGACTGCTGCGCCAGCGCTGCAAGATCGACGACGCCAAGGGCCTGGGCTGACGATTGAGGCGCGGCCCCATCGACCTGTGCAGGTTTCGGCGAGCCATGAAAACGGGCCCAGGCCAGACACCCCTCGCGCGATTCGGTGAGTGTACGGGTCAGACCTGCGGGCACACACCCATAGGTGCGTGCGCCCCAACACTGACCGTTGATTCGAAGTTCACCCTGAAGAATCACAAATTCTTCGGCGGCCTGGTAAACGACGGGCACCGTTCGCGACCATCCGGCTGGAAAGCGGACAAACGCAAGAAATTTGCCGCCTGGCGCCGGCAGCCGGGCCACCTCAACCGGGCCGGATCCATAGGGCATGGGAGCCGACTGCCAGCGGTGCGATTCAAATGGTACCCAGCCCATTGAGTCGTCAGGCTCAGCGCGGGCCGAACCGCAGCGTGGTCAGGGATTCAGCGATCAGCCGATCGCCGCAGAAAAGCCGCTGTGCCAGTTGAACCTGATAGCCCGATCCTTGCGCCTCAACCGATCGCACATCGCCTTCCGCCCGCAGGGTATCGCCTGCGAACGCCATCGAGCGCATCTTGAGTCCCATACCCAACAAAAACGAGAGCGGGCCCGCCCAGCGGGTGGCAAGTTTCGCAAAGATTGCGCCATACACCTGGCCATCAATCAGCACGCCGGGCAGCTTGCGGCTGCGCGCGTACTCGAGATCGTAGTGAACGCGATGCCAGTCCCAGGTGGCCGCCCCGTAGGCCACCAGATCGACCTCGGTGAAGCGATGCTCCCAGGCCGGCAGGGTTGTACCGGGCTTTAACGTGGCGGGATCCACCGTGGGCTGCAGTACGGGCGGCGCGGCGGACTTCATGGCGGGGGCGGTGGCTGACATCTTGGATGCTCGGCGTAAGAAAGTGCGAAGGCAGGACTGCGTGACAGGCGGTACGCCGGGCGTTCAGGTTGCCGGCCCGAGCGGCTGGATGACCAGCGTCTCGCGATTGGTGGCAACCAGCTTGCCCTCGGCGTCGGTGTAGCGCGCGACCGATTGCACGAACAACTGCGTGCCGCCGCGCGACGAGGGCTTCTCGACCATGCTTTCCAGAGTCCAGGTGGCCGAAATCCAATCGCTTGCCAGCACGGGGCGTTCGAAGCTGTAGTCGTTGCCTGCCCGGATCAGACGGCTGTTGCCAACCGGCAGATGCCAGTCGTGGCCGATGTAGCCGTCTGCATCGGGCTGTCGATCAGCAGTCTGGCAGGTTTCGCACACCAGCGTCGGCGGCGCGATGACGTCAGCATGACCTGCCGCACCCGCGTAGGCAGGGTCGCGATACACCGGATTGTCATCGTTGATGGCAAGCGCGAAATAACGAATCGACGCACGCCCCATGGGTTCGCGCGCCGGATAGTGCACCTGTTTGCCGATCATGGCGCGCAGGTCGTCGGTAAGCAGTGACATGACATCGAACCTTAAAGGTCAGTCAAGAATCGCAAAGGGATCGACCTCGATCTGCATTTCCGGCCGCAGCAGTGCCTCGCAGACCAGGCCGGTCGAGGCAGGGAAGGGCTGCGCGAGGAGCTTTGAGCGAACGGCCGCGACGTCGCGATAGCGCGGCAGGCCCGCGGGCGTCACGTACTCGATGGTCTTTACCAGGTGCTCAGGCCCCGCGCCTGCCGCATTCAGCACCTTGATGATGTTGCCGTAGGTGTATTCAGCCTGAGCGACCACGTCGCCATCGAACACGACCCGCTCGGTAGAGGGGTCGAGCGAGCCCTGTCCCGACATGAACAGCAGTTTGCCCGCACGCACTGCCGGACTGTAAGTGAGCTTCTGGTAGCGATCCCATCCCGGGTTGACCGCAACGGGAAGATCCCGCGTGGCAATGAAATCGTATTGAATGAGCGCACCCGGATGACAGAGCTTGGGCATCAGAATGCCCGCCGCGCCTGGATAAACCGGCCCTAAAAATTGCCGGCGAATTTTGCCGGTAGCCTTGTAGCCCGCGAGCCCGGCTGGCAGAAGATAGTCAACCGTTTTCACCGCGTTGGCGAAGGACAGCCCGGTTGCCGCCAGCATTCGGCCAGCCTTTTCGAAAATGGCCTGCGTCTGCGCGGCAATATCACCTTCGCCGATCAGATTGCCGCGATCGTCGGTGGGCAGCACCGAGGGCAGGAACACCACACCCGCCGACTCGCGTGCCGAGGGCAGCCCATCGCTGAAACGCGTTTCAGCGCCAACCGGTCCAGCGGTTACCTCGATTTCCAGAAACGCCTCAGGGCGTAACAGGCTCTTGACCGGAACCGTGTGGACAGCCGGGCGGTTCGATCCGAGTACCTCGGCGCGTACTGCGGCCGCTTCGGCGTAGCGGTCGATGCCCTCGGGGCGCAGATATTCGACCACACGCACCACATCGCCATACCCGTAGCCCGCGGCTTCCAGGATTGCGCCGATCTTTTTCCAGGCGGTTCTCACCTGTGTGGTCATGTCGCCGCGCACCACCATGCGCTTGGTTTCAGGGTCGTATTCGGAGGCGGTGTGACCTGACAGATAGGCGCCTGCGCCCGCTTTGAGTCCTAACGAAAATGAATACCGGGAATAGTCAAACCAGGGAAAGTGGGCGGGCTGGATGGCGATGGGTCTCAAGGCAGGCCTCTATGGAAATCGTCAGGGTTGGGTCGGGGAACAGCAGCCCGGTTTGCATTGGCCGGGCGAGCAGCAGGCCGCGGGCAGGCTGTCGATGAATCGCAGAATCAGGTCGGCCTTCTGGCCTGGCTCGCAGCGCAGGGCCCGCGCGTTTGCGGCCTTCGCGATCGGTTCAATCAGGTGCGAGGCTAGGTCATTATTCGCCGCCAGCACGACGCGCGGTTGCACGCAGGCGGCCAACCGGCCTGCCCACTGATACTCAACGATCGAACGCCAGGCCGCAGCGTAGCTGGCCGGCTGCTTGAGCACTTCGCGGGCCCGTTCGGTGAGCACTTCAGGGTCAAGCCGTGAGGGGCGTGGGCTTTGAAACGCCTTCTCGCGCCGGAACCAGGGCCACCACAGTTCGGAGTCGCGCAGGTGATGCCAGGCGCGCAACAGATGCACGCCCTCAGGATCGATCTCAAGCGAGGGCGCGGGATGAGACTGAAACAGCGCCCGATCGGAATCGCCCAGGAAGAACGGGGCATCGAGCAGCAGCGAGGCAACGCGCTGCGGCCAGCCCACGGCAAGCTCCAGCGCGACCGCTGCGCCGCCGTTGTGGCCCAGCGCGTGAACCCGGCTGACTGACAGACGGTCGAGCACTGCCGCCACGGTGTCGGCCCAGGTTGCAACGGTCTGCGAATTGCCAGGGAGCGGCTCGGATTCACCATGTCCCGGAAGGTCGATGGCAATGACGGGTGTCGATTGGCCGAGGTTCGCCATCAGCTCACGGTAAAGCCATGATGACCCTGGCGCATGATGAATGATGAGCAGCGGCGCCTGGTTGCCCGTCAGATCGCCGATTGAACGCACCAATACCTGTGCGCCGTCGATATCCACAAAACGATCGGTGCTGCGGCCGGCAAGCGCCACGCAGTCGGGCGCAGCAGGCGGGGGTGTGTCAGCCGGATGACGCGACAGCAGTTCGAGTTCCATTTCGGATGCGGCCTGGAACTCGCGCGGCACGTCAGCGTCCCAGATGCCGGCCGGATACAGCGGCCGCGTTTTGTACATGCTGTCGCCCGGGCGGTTGCCGAAGCACACCGGCACCTTCAGATCATCGATGACCGCCAGTTCACGATGGCGGAAGGGAGCGCGATAACCGATCCGGTAATCGTTGCCCGCCTCGAGCATTTCAATGACGCCGCGGTGGATGAACTCGGGATCCGGCGCATCGGTGTCCGAGCGGTGCGCATCGTCCTGGGCGTTCCAGGGCCAGAACACATGCTGATCGCGGTAGCGAAACCAGAGCCTGAGCAGGTGGGCGCCATCCCAGGCTGGCGTGATTGGCTCGAGGTAGCGTTCAAGCGCTTCATCGGAGTAGCGCTGCGCGAACACCGCGTAGCCATCGGCCAGCGCCATCGTGCAGCGATCGGGATGGCGAGCGGCGAACTCAACCGCAATCGAGGCACCCGTGTGGCGACCGTAGCTCGCCGCCTTCTGGATGCCTAGCGCGGTAAGCGTTTCCGCCAGCGCGTCGGCGAAATCTTCGACGCTGGGCTGCGCGATCGGCAGCTTATCGGACTGTCCGAAGCCCGGCATGTCGAACGCGAGACAGGTAAAGCGCCGCGCGAAGATCTTCATGAGCGGCCGCATCACCTTGGCCGATACCGGACAGGCGTGCAGCATGGCCACCGCGGGGCCGCTGCCTGCGCGCAGATAGTGAACGCGGCGGTTGCCGACCGTGACAAAGTGGCGGGTGATTTTCATCGCGAGCAAGCTCCAGAGATCAGTAGCTGCGCGGCAGGCCCAGTCGCTCGCCTACGAAATTTCGAACCATCTCGTTGGAGATTGGACTGAACGGACCGAGCCGGGTATCGCGAAACAGCCGCTCCATCGGAGTTTCTTCCACCATGCCATATCCGCCCAACACCCGCATGCAGCGGTCGGTTGCGCGGATGGCAGCCTCGGTGGCCGCAAGCTTGGCCATGGCGGCTTCCATGGCGCACGGCTTGCCGTTAGCGAGCATCCAGGCTGCCTTGGTGGTGAGCAGGCGAATCTGTTCGAGCTCGGTGGCGGTATCGGCGAGCGGATGCTGAACCGCCTGGAATCCGCCGATGGGGCGGCCAAACGCATGCCGGTCACGCGCGTACTGAAGCGCCTGATCAAGCGCAGCACTGGTGATGCCCACGTACATCGCCGCGCACAGAATCCGTTCTTCATCGAGCGTGGCCAGCAGGTGGTACCAGCCGCGTCCCCGCTCGCCCACCACCGCATCGAGCGGGGCCTGCGCATCATCAAAGAACACCTCGCAGGTACACGCGGCGCGCATGCCCATCAGCTCGAGCCGACGGACGGTGACCGCCGGCTGGTTGCGGGGCGTAAGAACGAGCGACAGGCCACGTGCGCGCTTGGTTTCATCGGGTGTTTCGGTGCGGCACAGCACCAGAATCGCGTCGGCGTCGTCGGCAAGCGAGGTGTAGAGCTTTTGCCCCCGCACGGTCCAGCCCTGGTCATTCTGTTGGGCGCGGGTCTTGAGCGCCAGCACGTCCGTGCCGCCCCCCGGCTCGCTCATTCCAAAGCCCATCAGAAAGTCGCCCTGTACCAGCTTGGGCAGGAATTCGCGTTTGTGTGCGTCGCTACCCACCTCAAGAAACACGCGAGCCGTCATGGAGGTAAGCAGCCAGTCGGTGGCAAGCGATGGAAAGCGCCGCGCCAGCTCTTCACAAAAGATTGAGCCAGCCATGATGTCACTGCCCGCGCCGCCGTATTCCTCAGGCACGCTGATGCCCATCCAGCCCTGCTGGGCAAACTGCTTCCAGATGCTGCGCGGGATCTTGCGCGCGCGGTCATATTCCCGGATCTTGGCTTCGGGCAGTTCGCGGTCGAAAAAATCGCGCACGCTCTCGCGCAGCAGCTCGTGCTCGTGTTGTGCTTCGAAGTTCATCCGTTCACCCCCTGTTCGATGACCGCTTCGCCAAGGTAGACCCGCTGCACCTGTTCGCTTGCGCGAACCTCTTCGGGCTGCCCTGTAATCAGCAGCTTGCCCTGCACCAGCACCGAGATGCGCGAGGCCACCGAGAACACCACGGCCATGTCATGTTCGGTGAACAGGCAGCTAAGGCCCAGATCACTCGCCACCCTGTGAACCATGCGGATGGACTCCAGCCGTTCCTGCGCGGCCATGCCAGCGGTGGGTTCATCGAGCAATAGCAACGTCGGTTCGCCCGCGAGCGTAATGGCAAGTTCCAAGCGCTTGCGGTCGCCATGCGCCAGCGTCGAGGCGGGCAGATGTTCAGAGACGGTCAGCCCGACGCGCTCAAGCAGCCCCCTGGCGTCCGCCGGACGGTGCCGGGACGCACTGCGCCAGGGAAACAGGCTGGCACGATCATGAGCCAGGAGGGCGACCTGCACGTTTTCAAGCAGCGTGAGGTCGGGGAACACGCGCGTGATCTGAAACGTTCGCCCCATGCCGAGCCTGACCCGCTCATGGGGAGGCAGACCTGTGAGTGATCGGCCCTCAAACACGATCTGTCCGGTGTCGGGGAGGATCAATCCGGTGAGCGTATTGAAAAAGGTGCTTTTGCCAGCACCATTGGGCCCGATGATCGCGTGAAATTCGCCGCGCCTCACCTGCAGCGTGACGCCCCCCAGCGCCTGTACGCCGCCAAAGCGCTTGGCCACCGAATCCACCGCCAGCACATCGGCAGATGTTGCGCCTGGCGCGATCATCGGCGTCCCCGCTCCAGCAACCCGACCAGCCCGCGCGGCATTACCAGCACCAGCACCATGATGATCAGCCCCATAAACAGCGGCCAGTATTCGGTGCTGCCACTGATCGTGACCTCGAGCACCACATAGACCGCTGCGCCCAGCGCCGGCCCCAGAAAGCTTTGCACCCCGCCCAGCACTGCCATGACGATGGGTGTGGCACTCGCTGTCCAGTTGAGCCAGCCCGGGAATACGTTACCCGAGGAAAATGCGAACAGCGCGCCCGCCAGTCCCGCGAACGCACCGGCCACCACGAAGGTGATCAGCTGGTGGCTGCGCACGTTGACGCCCACATACTGGACCCGCAGCGGGTTGTTTCTCAGCGCGCGCAGCGTGAGTCCGAACGGTGAATTCACAAGCCGATAGAGCGCATACACCGAGGGCAGCACCCAGGCGAGCGCGAAGTAGTAGTAGTTCGACGGAGCGGCCAGCAGACCGGGTGGGCGAAGCCCTGTCATGCCGTCATCGCCGCCCGTCAGGCCGATGGCTTTCAGCGCCACGGTGTACAGCAGCATCTGGAACGCAAACGTGAGCATTGCGAAATAAATGCCCGAGCGTCGTACCGAAAAGAAACCGATCACCACCGCAATCAATGCGGCCACCGCCATCGCGCCCGGCATCACCAGTACAAAGGCCCAGATTGATGTGACGCCCGCTTTCTTGGCCAGTAACGCGCCCGTGTAGGCG
>VGHA01000023.1 GCA_016868375.1 Betaproteobacteria bacterium
CGTTTACCCAGCACCACGTAGACCGCCTCGCAGGCAGCGGCGCCAAGAATAAGCAGATTGCCCAGCGCATTGGCGCTGCCCCCGTCTGCCGCGCCCCGCCAGGACAGGAGCGCGATCGCACCCGCTGCGAGCCCCGTGGCGCCCCACACCCGCCAGCCCGCCCGCTCGCGAAGCCATACCCAGGACAACAGCGCGACCAGCGGTGGCAGCGCGGACATGACGACCCCGGCAGCAGCGGCTGAGGTAAGCGCCACGCCGGTGAGGACCAACAGGGAAAACAGGAAATTGCCGAAGAGCGATTGAATGAAGAGCGTGCGCCAGAGTGACGGTGAGAGTGGCGCGTCGCTGGCATCGGCCTGTAGCCACGGCACCATGACCACGGCCGCGATGGCAAAGCGCAACCACGCCAGCAGGAACACGGGCATGGCCTCGGATAGCGGCTTGGACAGTGCCGTGTAGGTGCCGACCAGCGCCATGCCGCAGAAGAGGAGCAGGTAACCGACAGGGCGGGTGCTAAACGGCGCAACTGACATGCGGAAACGCGATGGCCCTGTTGATGTGCTCGAAGGAGTTTACCGCGCCCTCACCAGGGCGACCCGTCAACCGCTGACCCCCCTCACGCTAGAATCTGGAGATGAACACCGTTGCCGACCCATCGATCCGTCACGCCGACTTTCGCGCGCAGCCCGATCCGGAGCGGATGCGAGCCGTCGTCGAGCGACTGCGCTGCATCCTTCCCGCGCATTCCGTGCTGTACCGCGATGAAGACAAGCGCCCGTATGAGTGCGACGCACTCTCCGCGTTTCGGCAGATGCCCATGGCGGTGGTTCTGCCTGACACCGAGGCGCAGGTGGTCGACATTCTGAAAGTCTGCCGCGAGCTCGATGTTCCGGTTGTGGCGCGTGGCGCAGGCACCAGTCTGTCCGGCGGCTCGATGCCGCACGCCTCGGGCGTGGTCCTGTCGATGGCGCGTTTCAACCGCATTCTTGATCTCGACCCCTTCGCGCGTACCGCGGTGGTTCAGCCGGGCGTTCGTAATCTGGCAATTTCCGAGGCGGCCGCGCCGCATGCGCTCTACTACGCGCCCGATCCATCCTCGCAGATCGCCTGCTCCATTGGCGGCAACATTGCTGAAAACTCCGGCGGCGTGCACTGCCTGAAATATGGCCTGACCGTACACAATGTGCTTGCGCTTCGTGTGGTCACGATTGATGGTGAGGTGCTCGAAATCGGCAGCGCTGCGCTTGATTCGCCAGGTCTTGATTTATTGGCCGTACTGATCGGTTCGGAAGGCATGCTGGCGGTAGTGACCGAAATCACCGTGAAGCTGCTGCCCCGACCGCAGCTCGCGCGCGCGGTGCTGGCGTCGTTTGACGACATCGTGAAGGCGGGGGATGCGGTGGCGGCCATCATCGCCGAGGGAATCATTCCCGCGGGTATGGAAATGATGGATCGCAAGACCACAGCAGCCGTTGAGCCGTTTGTACGCGCGGGCTATGACCTGTCGGCGCAGGCGATTCTCATTGTCGAATCTGACGGCACGCCCGAAGAGGTCGAAGAAGAAATTTCGCGGATCGATGCAGTGCTGCAGCGCTGTGGCTGCACCGCGCAGCGCGTATCGCAGAACGAGTCTGAGCGGCTCGCATTCTGGTCGGGGCGCAAGAACGCGTTTCCCGCGGCAGGTCGAATTTCGCCTGACTACTACTGCATGGACGGCACCATTCCGCGCAAGATGCTCGGCCGCATGCTGCGGGCGATCGCGGACATGGAGCGTAAATATCAGCTGGGCTGCATGAACGTGTTTCATGCGGGCGATGGCAATCTCCATCCGCTCATCCTGTTCGATGCGAACGACCCTGACAGCTGGCGCCGTGCCGAGTTGTTCGGTGCGGAAATTCTCGAGCTGTGCGTCGAATACGGCGGAACGGTCACCGGTGAACATGGCATCGGCGTGGAAAAGCTGTCCTCCATGTGCGTGCAGTTTTCGCCAGAAGAACTGAAGGCATTTTTTGCCGTGAAAACAGCATTCGATTCGCAGGGGCTTCTGAACCCGGGTAAAGGTGTGCCCACGCTGGCTCGATGCGCCGAGTACGGCAAGATGCATGTGCACCGGGGGCAGTTGCCGTTTATCGACCTGCCCCGGTTCTAGGCACAGATCCCGCGATGAATGCTGACAGCCTCGACGCCGTAGCCGATGTTCTCCAGTCGTTGCGCACAACCATCGTGCGTGCGGCCAGGGATCGCGCGCCGCTTCGAATTCGCGGCGGCGGCAGCAAAGATTTTCTCGGTCAGCAATTTGACGGCGATCTGCTTGATACGCGTCCGCTCGCAGGCATTCTCAGCTACGAGCCCACCGAGCTGGTCATTACGGCTCTGGCCGGTACGCCCCTCGCACAGGTCGAGGCGCTGCTGGCCGAACACGGTCAGATGCTGGCCTTCGAGCCGCCCTCGTTCGGTGGTCCCGCCACGGTGGGTGGCGTGGTCGCAGCGGGGCTCTCTGGGCCCCGACGCGCCAGCGTCGGTGCGGTACGCGACTTTGTCCTGGGCCTGGGCTGCATGGATGCGCAGGGCCGCGAGCTGCAGTTTGGCGGGCAGGTCATGAAGAACGTCGCGGGCTACGACGTGTCGCGGCTCATGTGCGGGGCGATGGGCATTCTGGGTCTGATCACGCAGGTGTCGCTCAAGGTTTTGCCGCGGCCTGCCGCCGAAGCCACGATCATGTTCGGCTGTGACGCCAGTCAGGCGCTTACGCTGCTTAACACCTGGGGCGGTCAGCCGCTACCCATTTCAGCCAGCGTGGTCGGAAGCGGGTCGCTGGTGGTCAGGTTTTCGGGGGCGCGTGCCGCGGTCGATGCGGCCTTGTCGCGCATGAACCATGACCATGCCGCGCGCAGGGTTCCCGACGATGCAGCCGCGCAGCTCTGGGCCGATCTTCGCGAGCATCGCGCGGCATTTTTCTCAGACACGGGGCGTGCGCTCTGGCGCCTGTCGCTGCCGTCCACAGCACCCCTGGGGTCACTGCCGGGCGAACAGTGTATCGAGTGGGGTGGCGCGCTTCGCTGGCTCAAGTCGGATGCTGATCCTGCCGACGTTCGCGCGGCCGCGTCAGCTGCCGGCGGCAGCGCCATGCTGTTTCAGGGCGGCGATCGCAGCGCGGGCGTTTTTCACCCACTTCCCGCGCCGCTCCTTGCGCTTCACAGACGACTGAAGCAGCAGTTCGACGCGCCGGGCATCTTCAACCCAGGGCGGATGTATACGGATCTCTGAAGCATGGAAACCCATCTTGCCAGCTGGTTGAAGGGCACTCGCGATGGCGAGGAGGCCGAGGCGATTCTGCGCAAATGCGTGCACTGCGGTTTCTGTACCGCCACGTGTCCCACCTATCAGTTGCTGGGTGATGAACTTGATGGACCGCGCGGTCGCATTTACCTGATCAAGTCGGTGGTTGAGGGCGACAAGCCCACATCATCAACGCTTCAGCACCTCGATCGATGCCTCACCTGCCGCAACTGCGAAAGCACCTGTCCTTCCGGCGTTGACTATGGTCATCTGGTCGACATCGGCCGGAAACTGGTCGAGCAGCAGGTGGAACGGCCCGCCCCGCAGCGCTTCATGCGCACGCTTCTTCGCGAAACGCTGACCCGTCGCTGGATATTTGATCCTGCGATGCGGGTGGGCCAGGCGGTTCGGCCCCTGTTGCCGGCGTCGCTCAAGGCCAAAGTGCCCGAGCGACGTGACGCGGGGATGCGGCCCACACGAGATCACGCTCGCAAGGTGATCCTGCTCGATGGCTGCGTGCAGCCTGCGATGCTGCCGTCGATCGACGCCGCCACCGAGCGCGTGCTCGACCGGCTGGGCGTGCAGGCGGTGCGCCCGTCCGGCTCGGGTTGTTGTGGGGCGATTCGACATCATCTGAATGATCAGCCTGGCGCAGCCCAGGACGCGCGCCGAAATATCCAGGCCTGGTGGCCGCTGATCGAAGCGGGCGCTGAAGCCATTCTGATCAGTGCATCAGGATGCGGGGCGATGGTGAAAGACTATGCGCATCTGCTTGCCGATGACCCCGACTGGGCGGCGCGCGCGCAACGCGTGGTTGCTCTGACCCGAGACCTTGCCGAGTGGCTACCCGCAGAGCTGGATGCGGCGATCGCTGAAGGTCGGTTGCACGCCGCGGCGTCGTCGCAGCGCGTGGTGTTCCATCCACCCTGCACGCTGCAGCACGGCCAGAAGGTACGCGGCGTGGTTGAAGCATTGCTCACAAGGCTTGGCGCCAAGGTGTTGCCGGTAGGCGAGTCGCATCTTTGCTGCGGTTCCGCGGGCACGTATTCGGTGCTTCAACCCGAAATTTCTGCTCAGCTGCGGGAACGCAAGCTCGGGCACCTGACCGCTGCCAAGCCCGAACTGATCTTGTCGGCCAATATCGGGTGCATCACGCATCTGCAGGCGGGCACCGGAACGCCGGTGCGGCACTGGATTGAGTGGCTTGACGACCGACTGGGTGCGGCCAGCGCACCCCAAAAGGCGGCTGTGTAAGACAGCCGCCCTCTCTTACACCGCGTTACTCAACCGCCTTCACCATATCTTCAACGACCTTCTTGGCATCGCCGAACACCATCATTGTGCGATCCATGTAGAAGAGCTCGTTATCCAGCCCGGCATAGCCCGAGGCCATGGAGCGCTTGTTGACGATGACCTGGCGTGCTTTGTAAGCCTCCAGGATGGGCATGCCAGCAATCGGCGACTTCGGATCTTTGGCCGCAGGGTTCACCACGTCATTAGCGCCCAGCACCAGCACCACGTCGGTGTCGCCGAACTCGGAGTTGATGTCCTCCATTTCGAACACCTGATCGTAGGGTACCTCGGCTTCCGCGAGCAGCACGTTCATGTGACCTGGCATCCGTCCGGCAACAGGATGAATCGCGTACTTCACGGAGACGCCGCGTGCGATCAGTTTGTCGGTCAGTTCTTTGAGCGGATGCTGTGCGCGCGCCACCGCCAGACCGTAGCCCGGAACGATGATCACGCTTTCGGCATTGGACATCAGGAAGGCTGCGTCCTCAGGCGAGCCCGACTTCACCGGGCGCGCCTGCTGAGCGCCGGCCACGGCCGCTGTGGCCTCGCCGCCGAACCCGCCCAGGATCACATTGAAGAACGAGCGGTTCATTGCCTTGCACATGATGTACGACAGGATCGCGCCCGAAGAACCCACCAGCGACCCGGCGATGATCAGCATCGAGTTGTTGAGTGAGAACCCGATGCCCGCTGCCGCCCAGCCCGAGTAACTGTTCAGCATTGACACCACCACGGGCATGTCGGCGCCGCCAATCGGGATGATGATCAGAACGCCCAGCACGAAGGCGATGACGGTCATGATGACAAACGGCGTCCAGTCTTGCGTGATGGCGAACCAGATGCCAAACGCCAGCATGGCCAGCGCGAGCACCAGATTCAGCATGTGCTGACCGCTGAACGTGACGGGTGCGCCTTGGAACAGCCGGAACTTGTAGGCGCCTGAGAGCTTGCCGAACGCAATGACCGAGCCCGAGAAAGTGATGGCGCCCACGAAGGTGCCGATGAAGAGCTCGATGCGGTTTGCCATCGGGATCGGTTCGCCCTTGGCAACAATATTGAAGGCCCAGGGTTCGGCCACCGCTGCGATGGCAATGAATACCGCGGCCAGGCCGATCATGCTGTGCATGAAGGCGACCAGTTCGGGCATCTTGGTCATCTCGACGCGCTTGGCCATCAGCGTGCCGATTGCACCACCCACCACCAGACCCCCCAACACCCAGCCCATGCCTGCTGCCGCAATTTCAGGGCTCAGCTTGAAGATGAGTGCAACGGTGGTGAAGGCTGCGATGGCCATGCCCACCATGCCGAAGGTGTTACCCATTCGCGAGGTGGACGGATGCGACAAACCTTTGAGCGCCTGAATGAAAAACACTGAGGCGATCAGATACAGCAGGACGACGACGTTCATGCTCATGGTGTCGCCCCTTTCAATGGCCGCCGGAGCCAGACTTCGGCTCTTTCTTCTTGAACATCTCGAGCATCCGGCGCGTGACCAGGAAGCCGCCAAACACATTGACCGCGGCGAGCGCTACTGCGAGCACGCCCATGGTTTTTCCCAGACCGGTTTCGGTGAGGGCTGCTGCGAGCATGGCGCCCACAATGATGATGGCCGACACCGCGTTGGTGACCGCCATGAGCGGCGTATGCAGCGCGGGCGTCACATTCCACACCACGTGATAGCCGACATAGATGGCCAGCACGAAGATGATCAGGTTGATGACAAAGGGATTGATCGCTTCCATGCTGTCAGCTCCGCAGAACCTGGCCGTCTTGCGTGACCAGGCAGGCTTTCACGATGTCGTCTTCGAGGTTGACGGTGAACTTGCCGTCTTTGTCGATGACGAGCTTCAGGAAATCAATGACGTTTCGGGCGTAGAGCGCCGACGAATCCGCCGGCACGGTGGCGGGCAGATTGGGTTGACCGATCAGCGTGACACCGTGCTTGACCACCCAGCGGCCAAGCTCGCTGATGGCGCAGTTGCCGCCCTGCTCAACCGCCATGTCGAGCACCACCGACCCGGGCTTCATTGAGCGCACCATGTCTTCGGTGACCAGAATGGGGGCCTTGCGGCCGGGGATCAGCGCGGTCGTGATCACGATATCGGCCTGCTTCATGCGCTCGGCAACGGCCTGTGCCTGACGCTTCATCCAGCTCTCGGGCATCGGGCGGGCATAACCACCCACCCCCTTGGCGATTTCGCGCTCTTCGTCGGTCTCGTAGGGCACATCGACAAACTTCGCGCCCAGGGACTCAATCTGCTCTTTAACGGCCGGACGCACGTCGGAGCCCTCGACCACAGCGCCCAACCGCTTGGCGGTGGCAATTGCCTGAAGACCCGCCACGCCTGCGCCCAGAATCAGAACCCGTGCGGCCTTCACCGTACCGGCGGCAGTCATCAGCATGGGCATCATGCGACCGTAGGCGCTGGCCGCAAGCAAGACTGCTTTGTAGCCTGCGATGTTGGCCTGCGACGACAGCACGTCCATGCTCTGCGCGCGGGTGGTGCGGGGTGCGGCCTCGAGCGCGAAGGCGGTCAGACCCGCGTCGGCGATCGCCT
The DNA here is from genome assembly GCA_016868375.1 of Betaproteobacteria bacterium. GTDB lineage: Bacteria > Pseudomonadota > Gammaproteobacteria > Burkholderiales > Burkholderiaceae_E > SYIM01. The sequence goes on from VGHA01000023.1 coordinate 7,131, forward strand.
GCAGACCCTCCCGGTCAAACGGATTCAGCATGCCGACCAGGACGGCGCCTCGCGGCATCTTGGCCAGTTCCGCCGGTTGAGGCGCTCGCACTTTCAAAACCATTTCCGCTGACAGCGCCTCATCGGCACTGACCAGCGTGGCGCCGGCCGCTTCAAGTGCGGAGTCGATCTGGCTGGCGGCCGTACCGGCACCGCGTTCAACCAGTATCTGGTGACCCGCGCCTGCCAGTTTCTTGACTGTTTCTGCCGTGGCCGCGACCCGCGTCTCGCCGTCGCGGGTTTCGGCAGGGATGCCGATTCGCATGCGTGCTCCCTGGGGAAGGTTGTTGCGGGCAGCGAAGGCCCGCTCGAGAGAAAATCGCGGAGTCTACACTTCGCGTTCAAAGAGGTTGAAGGCGCCGGGGTAAAATCTGTGGTCTTTGAATTGAGTCGTGTGTGTCGTCATGGCCGTCTGGAAACCGAGCGTCACGGTGGCTGCCGTGATCGAACACCAGGGGCGCTTCCTGATCGTTGAGGAAAGCACCGTGGCAGGCGTACGCCTGAATCAGCCCGCCGGCCACCTTGACCCAGGCGAAACGCTGGTGCGGGCTGTCCTGCGCGAGGCGCTTGAGGAAACCGCCCACCATGTCGAGGTGGTATCCGGCATCGGCGTGTACCTGGCGCGATTTGTTCACGAACAAAGCCAGACCGACGTCACCTATCTGCGTTTTGCATTCGCCTGCTGCCTGGCGAGCCGACCGGGCGGCGCCCTCGACCCTGCTCGGTCGCTTGATCACGGCATTCTGCGCACGCACTGGCTCACGGCCGACGAACTTCGCGCGCGCCTGTCCGAGCACCGCAGTCCGCTGGTCATGCAGTGTGTTGACGATCACCTCGCCGGGCAGCGATTCGATCCCGCATTGCTCAAGGCCGACGCGAGTTTTGCGCAGCATCTGATCGAGCCGGGCCGGTTGCAATGACAACCGAGGTGCTCTCCGACCTGGTATCGGGTCTGGTCGAGGCGCAGCCTGGCGAACGCGTCGTGGTGGGCTTGTCGGGCGGGGTTGACTCGGCGGTAACCGCCTGGCTGCTCAAGCAGCGCGGTTGCGAGGTGGTCGGTCTCTTCATGAAAAACTGGGAAGACGACGACAACGATGAATACTGCTCAAGCCGGCAAGACTGGATCGACGCGGCCAGTGTCGCCGATGTGATTGGCATTGACATTGAGGCGGTCAACTTTGCTGCGGACTATCGCGAGCGGGTGTTTGCGGCTTTCCTCGCCGAGTACCAGGCGGGTCGCACGCCAAACCCCGATGTGCTGTGCAACGCCGAAATCAAGTTCAAGGCGTTTCTTGACCACGCGATGCGGCTGGGTGCCGAGCGGATCGCAACGGGCCACTACGCCCGGGTTCGCCGAATCTGCCAGCCGGACGGCGCATTGCGATTTGAATTGCTGCGAGGCCTCGATCCCACCAAGGATCAAAGCTATTTTCTGCATCGGCTCAGCCAGTATCAGCTGTCGCGGGCGCTGTTTCCGGTGGGTGCGCTGGAAAAGCGCGAGGTCCGTGAAATTGCCGCGAAGCTGGCTTTGCCCAATGCGCTCAAGAAAGACTCCACCGGGATCTGCTTCATTGGTGAGCGGCCGTTTCGCGAGTTTCTGAATCGATACCTGCCCACCAGGCCGGGTCCGATCGTCGATGATCGCGGCCGGCGCGTTGGCGAACACATCGGCCTGGCGTTTTACACGCTCGGTCAACGCAAGGGCATCGGCATTGGTGGCACGCGAAGCGGCTCGGGCGAGCCCTGGTTCGTGGCGGCAAAGCAACGCGACACCAATACGCTGGTGGTGGTACAGGGCCATGATCATCCGCTCCTGTGCTCGCGACAGCTGGTTGCGCTGGATGCGCACTGGATTTCCGGGGCGCCCCCTGATCCAGCCCTGATCTGCGGCGCAAAGACGCGCTATCGGCAGTCGGATGCGGCCTGTCACGTTGTTGCCACCGGGCGCACAGCGGCCAGGAGCGCCGACCCTGCCCAAGCCATTGGTTCGCGGCCCGCGGTCGGCGATGCAGGCTTTGGCCTTCGCTTCGAACACCCCCAGTGGGCCGTCACGCCAGGCCAAAGCGCGGTGCTCTATCAGGGAGAGGTCTGCCTCGGTGGCGGCGTCATCGAATCGACCGACTGACTCGCCAGGTGTCACGTCAGGTTGACGATTCGTCTGGTGCGGTCATAATCAGGATCTTCCCCGCTGCGGAGTGATCGCGACGTGACTGCCTGGTCTCCGGGCCCCTGGGTGCTCGATCTGGTCATCGCTGGGCTGCTGATCGAATGGGCTGGTCTGTGGTGGCTGCACCACATGCGTGGGGTGGGTCCCCGGCCGGTCGATCTTGCGCCGGTGCTCGGTGCGGGGCTTGCGCTCATGCTCCTCTGCCGCCTGAACCTTCAAGGCGCGCTCGAACCTGCCACGTTGCTGCTGCTCGGCGTTTCCGGCGTGCTTCATGCTGTTGATCTTGTCAGGCGCTGGCCCCGGTCGGTCGCCCCGTTTTCCGCACAGGCCTCTTCTGAATGAGTCGCTCTCGACCGGTTTTCCCCTTTAGCGCGCTGGTTGGCCAGCACGACATGCAACGTGGACTGCTCATCGCGTCGGTCGACCCCCTGGTGGGTGGCGTCCTGATTCTTGGCGATCGCGGCACCGGAAAATCCACGGCGGTTCGCGCGCTCGCCGCCGTGCTGCCCCCAATACGTGCGGTCGAGTGCGCCTATCGGTGTGAGCCACGTGCCACCGCCGGGCTGTGCAGCCGATGCACCGCAAAATCGCGAGCACGGCCCACCGCCTCCGACGTGCCGGTGCCCGTGGTGGATCTGCCACTTGGCGCAACCGAAGACCGGATTCTGGGCGCGCTCGATCTTGAGCGCCTGATGGTGTCGGGTGAAAAGGTGTATGAGCCTGGCCTGCTGGCAAGAGCCAACCGCGGCTTTCTCTACATCGACGAGGTCAACCTGCTCGAAGATCATCTGGTCGATCTTCTGATTGACGTGGCCGCATCCGGCGAGAACCGGATCGAGCGCGAGAGCCTCAGCATCGTCCATCCGGCGCGGTTCGTGCTCGTTGGAAGCGGCAACCCCGAAGAGGGAGAACTGCGGCCGCAGCTGCTCGACCGTTTCGGTCTTGCAGTGGAGGTTCGCACGCCGCAGGATCTTGATCAGCGCGTGGAAGTGGTGCGTCGGCGCGAAGCGTTCGAACGCGATCCCGAGGGCTTTTGTGCGTCGCATGCGCAGGCCGAGCAGGCGCTTCGCGCAAAGCTGGTTGCGGCGCGCCGCGCGCTCGACCGAATTCGCTTTGACGACACGTTACTGAGACTCGCTGCGGCGCTCTGCCAGCAATTGGGAACAGACGGGCTGCGGGGCGAGCTGGCCCTGATGCGCGCCGCCAAGGCCGCGGCGGCGCTGGACGGGCTTCGCACCGTGCAGCGTGAACACCTGATGGAGGTCGCGCCGATGGCCTTGCGGCATCGGTTGCGGCGCGACCCGCTCGACGAGACCGATTCGTCCGCGCGCGTGGCTCGCGCGATCGCGCAGGTGTTTGGCGAGGCTGCGGGCTGACTGGCCTCAGGGGCCCTTCATCCATGATCGAACCGGCTACGCAACATGACCCGGCCGCGCGAGGGGTGACGCGCGTTGACCCGGTTGACGATGCCCTGCATGCGCTCGAGTTGTTTGCGCTAAGCCCGCTGGCCTTGGGGGGCGTTCACCTGCGCGGCTGGCATGGGCCGCGCCGACAGGCGCTGCTTGGCTGGTTGCGAGGTGCCTGCGCCAGTGCAAGCGCACTCCGCGAGGCCGGATGGTTTCTCTTGCCGCATCACACGGAGCCCGACCAACTCGATCCTGGAGCCGATCTCGCGGAAAGTCTGCGGCAGGGTCGTGCAGTGATCCGTCCCGGTCTCATCGATCGGTTTGCGGGCGGCGTGGTGGTGCTGCAGCGTGCGGAGCGGATGTCGACGGGTCTGGCTGCTCGGCTCGCGGCAGCGCTTGATGAACAGAAGTTTGCGCTGGTGGTGCTTGATGAATCGCTGCCGGATGAGGAGGGTCCGTGGGCTGGCCTGCTTGACCGGCTCGCGTTGTCGATTGATCTGCGCGACGAGTCCGCCTGGCGTGCGCTCGACGCACTGGCAGCGCTGGGACGGTCACCGACGCCCGTGCCCGGCGCAGCGACGCGATCGCCAGGTCTGGCGGGTACGCAAACCGAGCCCCGCGGACTGACTGAACTGTGTCGCGCAGCGCAACTGCTTGGTGTTGATTCAATGCGCCGCGCCGCGCAGGCGTCGCTGCTCGCGCGCCTCAGCGTCGCTGATTCCGTGCGTGGCGCCCCGCGATCCACCGCGGCGCCGGCCGATTTGTTTGCGCGTGATGCCGATCTGGCTTTTGCGATTCGCCAGGTGCTGCTGCCGCGCGCGACAGTGCTTCCGCCGATTCCTGCGCCAGACGAAGCGTCCGCTGACGCGCAGGAGCCCCCCGACGTGCAGCCCCCGGACACGCAGCCCCCCGATCCGCCGACACCCGAGCCTGCGGACACGCCGATGGAAGCGCCCGAGGCGCAAGCGCCTCCCGACTCCGAGCCAGCCGATCCTTCCACCCTGCCCGATGGGGCCTCCGAGCGTCTGATCGAGGCCACGCTGTCAGCGCTGCCACCCGGGTTGCTCGCGGCGCTTGCGTCTCAGTTTGGGTCGCGCGCGGTCGCCTCGCGCGGCACAGGCAGTGGGCGCCAGACAGCGAAGGGCCGCGGGCGTGCGCGTTCAGTGGGCGCACGCCGGGGGCGGCCGCGCGGAAGCGAACGTGTCCACCTGCTGGCAACGCTTCGGGCCGCGCTCCCCTGGCAGAAGCTTCGCAATGGCTATGCATTGCAGGCCTCCGGCGACGCTGACTCGCGAGCATCGATGGCGGTCACTGCGCACGGGGCGGTTTCGTCAGCGCGTCTGATTCGTTTTCATCCGGATGATCTGCATGTACACCGTGAGCGCAGGCGGCGCGGCACCACCACGGTGTTCGTCGTCGATGCCTCGGGTTCCACCGCCTTGCAGCGTCTTTCCGAGGCGAAGGGCGCGGTCGAATTGCTGCTTGCCGACTGCTATGTTCGGCGGGATCGCGTGGCACTGGTGTCTTTTCGCGGAACCGGCGCCGAACTTCTCTTGTCACCGACGCGGTCACTGGTGGCCGCGCGTCGTGCACTCACCGCCCTGCCGGGGGGTGGCGGAAGCCCGGTCGCCGCGGGGCTTGAACTCGCTGCGCGCCTGGCGGCTCAGCTCGCACGGGCGGGCGATGATGTGTCGCTGGTGGTGCTGACCGATGGTCGCGCGAATCTTTCGCGCGATGGCCAGCCTGGGCGCGAGCGCGCTGCTTTGGAAGCGCGCCGGGTTGCGCGCGAGTTGGTACCGCTGGCGGTCAATCGGGTATTGATCGATACCTCGGTGCGGCCTGAGCCCGCTGCGCAGGCGCTGGCTGCCGCCCTGGCGGCGCGTTATCTGCCGATGCCTTTTGCGCGGGCACGCGATATTCGCGACTCGATTGCCGCCGCCACGCGCTGAGGTGCGGACTCGGGCAGCATGTGGCCGCCGTGCATGCGTTCAACGGCTGCGCCGGGTAGCCGCTGCGCCAGGATCGGCAGCAACGACGTGGCAGGGATCCACGGGTCGTCATCGGCCACGATAAAGCTTGTCTCCGTGGGGCGGGCAGTCAGCCTGGGCAGTCGGTCGAGCAGACTGGGCAGGTCGGTGGCGGCCATGAAGTGGATCGCCCCGCGCACATGATTCGGGTCGCCAAAGAGCAGGCGGTACGCCTCGCGCTGGTCGGGGTCGATCTGTGAACCGGTCGATTCCAGGAGGCGATCGATGAGACCGGTTGAGCGAGCAAGCGCCGCGGTGGCGTTGACGCTAAGTTCAGAGCCCACCAGGGGCGCAAGCAACGGCCCCAGCATCAGGGTGTAGAGCGCTGGTGGCGGTACCAGCGACGGCGTGATACCGAGCACGGCACCGATTGTGAGTCCGGAATGTTCGCGCAGCGCCAGCGCCAGACCCACGGCTGCCCCGGCCGAGTGGCCCGCGATCAGGTCGATCCGGGCGAGTCCTTCGGCCCGCAGAAGATCCAGCAGCTCGGAGGCGATGTCGTCGAGCCCGTGACGGGTGTGACCGAAGCAGCGGGTCGCGCCGTGCCCTGACAGATCGGGTACCAGCACGCCGATCGAGGGGTCGAGCCTGTTGAGGACCGGCGCCCAGCTATGGCGTGCGCCGCCCGTGCCGTGCAGCAGCACCAGGATGGCGCGGGCGTCAGGCAGCTCAGCGCTGCGCCAGCCCGACCACACCGTTTCGCCGCAGCGGCGCTCAAATGCGATCAGACCCTGCGGCATCCGCTGGTTGACGAGACGAAGCCAAGTGTCTAGTGTAGAGGACACAATAAGTGACAAGTCTACGTTACATTGCTCGGAGATGCCCGATGCCCCTGCTTACCCGTATTGAAGGTGCGCTCTCTCGCAGCCTGGTTCGATGCGCGGGTGCCCCGCCGCGGCTGCAACAGGCGATGCAGCATGCGGTGTTTCCGGGCGGCGCCCGGATCCGTCCGCAGCTCTGTCTGGCGGTTGCGCTGGCCTGTGGTGACGATGATCCCACGCTCGCTGATGCGATGGCGGCGGCACTCGAACTGCTGCATTGCGCATCGCTGGTGCACGACGATCTGCCGTGTTTCGACAATGCCGACACCCGGCGCGGTCTGCCCTCTGTGCACCGTGCCTACGGCGAGCGGCTCGCAGTGCTCGCGGGCGATGCCCTGATCGTGATGGCGTTTCGCGAACTCGGACGGGCTGCGGGTCGCCATCCCGAGCGGCTTGCCACCGTCATCCGCTGGCTCGATGAGGGCGTGGGTCCGCCTGACGGAATCGTCGCGGGGCAGGCCTGGGAGTGCGAACCCAGCGCGCGGCTTGATCAGTATCAGCGTGCCAAGACCGGCGCGCTGTTTTCGGCTGCCACTGCGGGGGGTGCGGCTGCGGCGGGTGCCGATGGCCATGACTGGTTCGCGCTGGGCGCGAGCCTTGGCGAGGCCTACCAGGTCGCTGACGACATTCGCGATGTCATTTCCGACCCGGCCATTTTAGGCAAACCCGTGGGTCAGGATCTTTTGCTTGGCCGGCCCAGCGCGGCGCAGGAACTGGGCCTGGACGGCGCAGTGATCCACTTTGATCGTCTGATCGATCGTGCAATCTCGAGCATTCCGCCCTGTCCGGGCGAGGCACTGCTGCGCTCGCTGGTTCTGTCCGAGGCGCGCCGACTGGTGCCAAGTGAAGGGCCCGCGGGGGTACAAAGGCCTATGCCGGTTCAGACGGCAACGCCGGGCGATTCGCGGACAGCCTCTGTTGCCCGCACCGTGCGTGAACACTGAGCGCGCAGCGGGGTAACGCCGTGGCGAATGCACTCGTGGCCTCCTGGTCTTCGCTTCGCGATCGACTGCTTACCAGCGCGTCATTTCGGCGCCGAGTCAGTGCGATTCCGGGCCTGCGCGCAATCAGCCGCAGGCAGTCCCGGAAACTGTTCGATCTGGTGGCGGGTTTTTCCTACAGCCAGGTCCTGCTTGCCTGTGTCCGGCTTGAATTGTTCGACAAGCTCGCGCAGGGGCCGCAGTCCATCGCACAAATTGCCCAGGAATCCGCGCTGCCAGCAGAAAGCGCGGACATTCTCGTGCGGGCAGCCATCTCACTCGATCTGCTGGAGTGGCGTGGGCGCGACGCGGTGGGGCTGGGCATGCTTGGCGCAGTCATGGTCGACAACCCGGCGATTAGCGCGCTGGTTCGCCATCATCAGGCGGTCTATGAAGACCTGGCTGATCCGCTGATCACCTTGCGCGAGCCTGATCGCCCCACGCGATTACGAAATTACTGGGCCTATGCGCGTGATGGGCGGCACTTCGGCGAAAAACGGCTGGACGCCACCGATGTGCGCGACTACTCCGAGCTCATGTCAGCGTCGCAACCGCTGGTTGCCGAACAGGTGTTGCAGGCTTATGACTTCTCCCGACATCAGGTTGTGCTCGATGTGGGGGGTGGGCAGGGAACCTTTCTGAGCCACGTGGCACGCGCGCACCCGTCGCTCAAGCTGCAACTCTTCGATCTGCCAGCCGTGGCACAGCTTGCCCGCGGCCGGCTCGCCGAGGCCGGTTTTGCAAACCGGATCGAATGTATCGGCGGCAGCTTCTTCGAAGACGCGCTGCCTCAGGGCGCCGATCTGGTCACCCTGATCCGGGTGGCCTACGACCACCCCGATGACCGTGTGCTCCGAATTCTGAGTGCGATTCGCCAAGCCCTGCGTCCTCGGGGCGGCCACCTGCTCCTCGCCGAACCGCTGTCTGGAACGCCGGGTGCGCAGGCCATGGGCGATGCGTATTTCGGCCTGTATCTGCTCGCGATGGGCAAGGGGCGCGCACGCTCTGCAGCACGTCTGGCTGACCTCATGACGCAAGCCGGCTTCGCAGAGGTCCGGGCGATCCCGACCGCGCTCCCCCTTCAGACTGGAATGCTGCTTGCGCGCGTCGCGCCAGGTTGACCGCTATGCGAGAGGTGTTGACAAACCTGCTGGAAGGCATAGGATGTCAGTTCTACATGACACAATGACAGTACAAACTAACTGACACTTTGATTCGATGACGATTGCCCGATCAGCCCATGCAGTGGTGTTCGAAGGCCCGCGAAGCCTGACCCGTCGGCGGGTTGCGCTCGTCTCGCGCGGGCCTGGCGAAGTGCTGGTCCGCACGCTTTACAGCGGCATCAGCACAGGCACCGAGCGGCTCTTCTACAGCGGCGAAATGCCCGATTTTCCCGGCATGGGGTATCCGCTCGTCCCGGGTTACGAAACCGTGGGTGAGGTCCTGGAGGCCGAACCGCATTCAGGTCTGTCCGCCGGCGACCGCGTGTTTGTGCCGGGTGCCAATTGCTACAGCGATGTAAGGGGGCTATTTGGAGGCGCGTCATCCCTGGTTTACACCGCGGCGCATCGCGTGATCCGCGTCGATGCATCGCTTGGCGAAGACGCGGTCTTGTTCGCGCTCGCAGCCACTGCCTACCACGCCATCCGTCCCAGCGCGCAGGCGCCGTTACCCGAGCTCATCGTGGGGCACGGTGCACTCGGTCGCCTGCTCGCGCGCATCACGGTGGCATTGGGCGGGGCGCCACGCGTCTGGGAAACCCGCCCCGAACGACGTGACCCGGGCGCCGGTTACACGGTCTGTGATCCCGCCGACGACGAATCACGGTGCTTTGCAACCATCGTTGATGCAAGCGGCCACGGCGCTGCGCTTGAGCGCTGGGTGACGCACCTCGCGCCCCGGGGCGAACTGGTGCTGGCCGGCTTCTACACCTCCGCACTCAATTTCGATTTTGTGCCCGCCTTTTTGCGTGAGATGCGGCTTCGCGTCGCGGCGCAATGGCTGCCGCAAGACCTCGAAGCGGTTCGACATCTGGTGGCGACAGGCTCGTTGTCGCTCGCTGGCATCGTCAATCGTCGTGAGCCGATCCAGGCCGCCGACGACGCCTATCGGAATGCCTTCGAGGATCCCGCCTGTCTGAAGATGGTTCTTGACTGGAGCAACGTTCAATGAGCGTCAGTGGACCCCAAGCGCGCGCTGCCACCGTGCAGCTCATGATGAAAACGCGGCTTGCCGCCGAGGCCTCGATCGAGCCTGATCCCGTGCACGAAGGCCCGGTGACCAAGACCACGCAGATCATTGCCATCTACGGTAAGGGCGGTATTGGCAAAAGCTTCACGCTGGCCAATCTCTCTTACATGATGGCTCAGCAGGGCAAGAAGGTGCTGCTGATCGGCTGCGATCCAAAAAGCGACACCACTTCGCTCCTCTTCGGCGGGCGTGCCTGCCCCACCATCATCGAAACCTCATCGCGCAAGAAACTGGCCGGCGAGCCGGTTTCAATCGGTGATGTCTGCTTCAAGCGCGATGGCGTCTTCGCCATGGAGCTTGGCGGCCCCGAGGTGGGGCGCGGCTGTGGCGGGCGCGGCATCATCCATGGCTTCGAAACGCTCGAAAAGCTTGGCTTCCACGACTGGGGCTTTGACTACGTGCTGCTCGACTTTCTTGGCGATGTCGTCTGCGGTGGCTTTGGTCTGCCGATCGCTCGCGACATGTGCCAGAAGGTCATCGTGGTGGGTAGCAACGACCTGCAATCGCTCTACGTTGCGAACAACGTCTGCTCAGCGGTCGAGTACTTCCGAAAGCTCGGCGGCAACGTCGGTGTGGCCGGGATGGTCATCAACAAGGATGACGGAACCGGCGAGGCCGCCGCCTTCGCAGAGCGGGCGGGTATCCCGGTGCTTGCTGCGATTCCCGCGCACGAAGACATTCGGCGCAAAAGCGCCAGCTACGAAATCATCGGCCGTCCTGGCAATGAGTGGGCGCGGCTCTTCGAAACGCTCGCAACCAATGTCGCTGAAGCGCCGCCCATCCGGCCCCGGCCGCTTTCTCAGGACGCACTGCTGGGCTTGTTCGCGGCCGGCGCAGTGGGTCGCGACGTCGTGCTTCAACCGGCCACAGTTGCCGACATGATGGGGCGTGATGCGGTCGAGAAGCCCTCGCTCGAAGTGGTCTACGAGCAGATCTGAGCCAGCGGCAACGAGCACATCACCATGAACGCGCGCCAACCGATTCCGATCCTGCCAGCCGAGGCCGAGCCTGTGCAGGCAGCGCCGACTGCTGTCAGCGGTTCCGCATCCGGCGCCGTCGATGCGTCGGGCCTGTCATGCCATGGCGGCCGCGATCAGATGCTCGAGGCGGCCCGCAAGGCAGGCAAAACCGAAACCCTCGAGCGCTACGCGGCCGACTATCCCAAGGGCCCGCACGACCAGCCGCAAAGCATGTGCCCGGCCTTCGGGTCGCTAAGGGTGGGGCTGCGCATGCGTCGCACGCACACCATCCTGTCTGGATCGGCATGCTGCGTCTACGGGCTTACGTTCACCTCGCATTTTTATGGCGCACGCCGCAGCGTGGGCTATGTGCCGTTCAACTCCGAAACACTGGTTACCGGCAAGCTGTTCGAGGACATTCGCGAAGCGGTGTACCGCGAGGCAGACCCCGCCCGCTACGACGCACTGGTCATCATCAATCTGTGCGTGCCAACGGCAAGCGGTGTGCCGCTGCAGCTGCTTCCGCGCGAGATCAACGGCGTTCGTATCATCGGTATCGACGTACCTGGCTTTGGGGTACCCACCCACGCCGAGGCAAAAGACGTCCTGGCCGGTGCCATGCTTCAGTACGCGCTCAACGAGGTGCGTGCCGGTCCGGTGGCGGCGCCCCGTCAAGGACGCGCTGCGCTGCCCACGGTCACGTTGCTGGGGGAACTCTTTCCGGCTGACCCCATGAGCGTGGGTCAGATGCTCGCACCGCTGGGGCTTGCCCTGGGAACCACCGTTCCCACGCGCGAGTGGCGCGAACTCTATGCGGCGCTTGATTGCGCCGCGGTGGCAGCGGTTCACCCGTTTTACACAGCCAGTCTGCGCGTATTCGAGTCCGCGGGTCGGCCCATCGCGGGATCGGCGCCGGTGGGATATGAAGGCACGGCCGAGTGGCTGCGTGCGATCGGTGAAGCCGCAGGCGTGAGTGAGCGCGCAATCGGTGCAGCCCGCGATGCCGTGCTGCCAGGCATCCGCGCCGCGCTCAGCCGGGCGCCCATCAAAGGCCGCATCACGGTAAGCGGCTATGAGGGCTCCGAGCTGCTGGTTGCGCGGCTGCTCATTGAAAGCGGCGCTGATGTGCCGTATGTCGGCTCAGCCTGTCCCCAAACCGCGTACAGCGCCGCCGATCGCGCCTGGCTCGAGGAGCACGGCACACGCGTTCAGTACCGCGCATCGCTTGAGCACGATCTCGCCGCCATCGACGAATTCGGTCCCGATCTCGCCATCGGCACGACGCCCGTGGTGCAGGCTGCCAAGCAGAAGAGCCTGCCGGCGCTGTACTTCACCAACCTGATTTCAGCGCGCCCGCTCATGGGTGCCGCGGGTGCCGGATCGCTGGCCCAGGTCATCAATGCCGCAATCGGCAACCGCGCCCGCTTCGATCAGATGAAAGCGTTTTTTGGTGATGTGGGCGAGGGCGCCAACGCGGGTGTCTGGGAGCAGGTCCCGGTCGATCGCCCCGAGTTCCGGGCACTCACGCGTCGTCGTGTTCAGAAGGCCGCCGCGCAACGCAAAGCCGAGGAGATGGGCTGATGCTGGTGCTCGACCACGATCGTGCCGGAGGCTACTGGGGGGCGGTCTACGTCTTCGCGGCGGTCAAGGGACTGCAGGTGGTGATCGACGGCCCGGTGGGTTGCGAAAACCTCCCGGTCACCTCGGTGTTGCACTACACCGATGCCTTGCCGCCGCACGAACTGCCCATTGTGGTCACGGGCCTCGCCGAAGAGCAGCTGGGCCGCGAGGGCACCGAAAACGCAATGCGCCGGGCCCACGCAGTACTCGATCCTGATCTGCCTGCGGTGGTGGTCACCGGCTCAATCGCCGAAATGATCGGCGGTGGCGTAACCCCCGAGGGCACCACCATCCAACGGTTTCTGCCGCGCACGATCGACGAAGACCAGTGGCAGGCAGCCAATCGCGCCATGCTGTGGCTCTGGACCGAATACGCTCCGCGCAAGGTGCCCGAGCCCAAGGCACGTAAAGAAGGCGAGCGTCCGCTGGTCAACCTGATTGGCCCCGCCTACGGCACCTTCAACATGCCCAGCGATCTGGCTGAAATCCGGCGGCTGGTTGAAGGTATCGGCGCCGAGATCAATCTTGTGTTTCCGCTGGGTACGCACCTGGCCGATATCGCCCGGTTGGCCGATGCGCAAGTCAATATCTGCATGTATCGCGAGTTTGGCGCCTTGCTGTGCGAAGCGCTGGAGCGGCCGTGGCTGCAGGCGCCGATCGGGCTGCACAGCACAACCCGGTTCCTGCGCACCTTGGGCGAACTGCTGGGCTTAGACCCCGAGCCGTTCATCGAGCGCGAAAAGCACACCACGATCAAACCGGTGTGGGATCTGTGGCGCTCGGTCACGCAAGACTTCTTCGGCACCGCTAGCTTCGCGGTGGTGGCAAGCGACACCTATGCGCGCGGCCTTCGCAACCTGTTTGAAACCGAGCTGGGCCTGCCGTGTGCCTTCGCCGTGTCGCGCAAGCCAGGCGACAAGACCGATAACGAAACCATTCGCAGGCACTGTCACGAAAAAAGCCCGCTCGTGATGTTCGGCAGCTACAACGAGCGCATGTATCTGGCCGAAAAAGGCTCGCGGGCAAGTTATGTCCCGGCATCATTTCCCGGCGCAATCATTCGCCGGCACACCGGGACGCCCTTCATGGGCTACGCCGGTACCACGTATCTGGTGCAGGAATTCTGCAACGGGCTGTTCGACGCGCTCTTTCACATCCTGCCGTTGGGCAGCGACATGGACAAGGTGGATGCCACACCCACCGGAACCGTTGCGCCCGACGCACGCAGTCTTGACTGGGACGAGCCCGCGCGCGAGCGGCTTGCCGAGTTGGTTGCCGATGAACCTGTGCTGATCCAGATCTCTGTTGCCAAACGCCTGCGGGACCGCGCCGAGCGCGAAGCCCGCGAGGCGGGCGAAGACCGTGTGACCGCGGCCCGCATCGATAAAGCGGCCGGGGTCGTTCGGAAGGCGGTTACCGCATGAGTGCTGCCTCCCTCTCCTCGAACAAGCCTCTTCAAAGAGGCGAACCGAACGTCGTGGCGCGGTGCTGCGGCTGCCTGATCCACGCGGGCCCAGCGTGGAGCCGGCCTTCATGGCCGCCTCAATGGAGAACACCCCATGAGTGACAAGAAGAGCATCTCCGGGCTCAATGACGAGGAAGCCCAGGAGTTTCACACGTATTACATGCAGGGCCTGGTGGGCTTCACGGCAATCGCTGTGATCGCGCACATCCTCGTCTGGGCCTGGCGCCCCTGGTTCCACTGATCACATCCGTACGGGGATAGTCATGACACCACTCAGCAACACATCGGCCCGCCATGAAACGCTGGGCGATTCGCTCGCCTCTCACTTCATCTTTGCGGTTTGCTTCGTCACATTTTTGTGTGTCGCAGTGTTCGCGTCGTTGTTGCTGCTGCCGTGGCGATCCTGGCTGCCTGGTGCGGAAAGCAGTGAAACCTTGTTGGGCGGTGTCAGGGGCGCTGTCTACACCCTGATGTCGCACCTAATCTGACTGGAGATTGATCTATGTGGCGCGTTTGGAAACTGTACGACCCGCTGCGCGCGATGGTTGCGCAAGGCGTTTTCCTGTTCGGGCTGGCGGCAATGATTCATCTCATTCTGCTCAGCACCACCAACTTCAACTGGCTCGATGGCATGAGTCAGGCTCAGTACAAGGCCGCCCAGGCCGCGGCTGCAGCCAAAAAGTAGGCAAGCAAGGAGAGGCAGGCGGTCCGGCTCGCGCCGGTCCGCCGCCCGACAAGACAGCCGGGAGGGCCGACAGATGGCGATGTTGAGCTTTGAAAGAAAATACCGGGTTCGTGGTGGCACGCTGCTCGGCGGCGATCTATTCGATTTTTGGGTGGGTCCGTTCTACGTGGGTTTCTTTGGCATCACCACGGTCTTTTTCACTTTTGTCGGCACTGCGCTGATTCTGTACGGCGCCGCAATCGGCGGCACCTGGAATCTGTGGCAAATCAATATTGCGCCGCCCGATCTCAAATACGGGCTGGGGCTGGCGCCACTTAAGGAAGGTGGGCTTTGGCAGATCATCACGGTCTGTGCCATTGGAGCCTTTGGCTCCTGGGCCCTGCGCGAGGTTGAAATCAGCCGCAAGCTCGGCATGGGCTATCACGTGCCGGTTGCATTTAGCGTGGCGGTACTCGGCTATGTGACGCTGGTCGTCATTCGGCCGGTTCTGCTGGGCGCTTGGGGCCACGGCTTTCCCTACGGAATTCTTAGCCACCTCGACTGGGTTTCAAACGTCGGATACCAGTACCTGCACTTTCACTACAACCCTGCGCACATGATCGCGGTGACGCTGTTCTTCACCACCACGCTGGCGCTGGCAATGCACGGTGGCCTGATCCTGTCGTCTACCAACCCGCCTAAGGGCGAATTGGTCAAGACCCCCGAGCACGAAGACTCGTTCTTTCGCGACATCATCGGCTACTCGGTGGGAACGCTGGGCATTCACCGGCTGGGTCTGTTTCTGGCGCTGTCAGCGGTGTTCTTCAGCGCGGTATGCATCGTGATCAGCGGTCCGTTCTGGACACGCGGCTGGCCCGAATGGTGGGGCTGGTGGCTGCGCCTGCCCATCTGGTCGTGACTGGAGAATCGCAATGAAAAAAACACTGTTTCCGGTCCCGTATTACCAGAACCTGTTCACCAAGGTTCGTGTTAATGCGCCTGTGTTTCCAGGCGTTCCGCTCGAGCGCGAGCGTGATACGGCCGAGCGTGCCGGCGGCATCCATGCGCATGTACTCGCCCGATTCGGTAACGCGCAGATCGGCCCAATTTATCTGGGCTTTTTGGGGGTTGCGTCGCTGATCTTTTTTGTGATCGGGTTCACCTCAATCGGCTGGAATATGCTGGTTCAGGTGAACTACAGCCCGATTGAATTCGTAAAACAATTGTTCTGGTTGTCGGTGGATCCCCCGTCGGCCAAGTACGGCCTGCAACTACCGCCCTTGAACGAGGGTGGGTGGTGGCTGTTTGCAGGCTTCTTCATCACTGTATCAATTCTGCTGTGGTGGGCCCGTGTTTACAGGCGCGCCCGCGCGCTAGGCTTGGGAACCCATGTCGCTTGGGCTTTCGCAGCAGCGATCTGGCTGTTTCTGGTGTTAGGACTGTTCCGCCCGGTGCTGATGGGGTCATGGTCTGAGGCTGTTCCGTTCGGAATCTTCTCTCACCTCGACTGGACTACCGCGTTCTCGCTGCGCTACGGAAATCTGTTTTACAACCCGTTTCACATGCTGTCGATCGTCTTTCTGTATGGCTCGGTACTGCTATTTGCGATGCATGCTGGAACCATCCTCGCGGTTAGCAGGTACGGTGGTGATCGCGAGATCGAGCAGATCTACGACCGCGGAACCGCGAGCGAGCGCGCTGCGCTATTTTGGCGCTGGACCATGGGCTTCAACGCATCGATGGAGTCAGTTCATCGCTGGGCGTGGTGGTTCGCGGTGCTTACGTGTATCACAGGCGGCATCGGTATTCTGCTGACCGGTACCGTCGTTGATAACTGGTACCTGTGGGCGGTCAAGCACGGGGTCGCGCCGGCTTATCCGGAAATCTGGGGTCCGATCATTGATCCCGCAGTTGCGAAATAACAGGAGCCCGACATGGCGCAAACTCGATTCGCCTTGATCGCTGCTGCCGGCGTATTGGCGAGCACGCTGCTCGTTGGTTGCGAGCGCTTGCCGATGGATACCCAGCAGGTGGGTTACCGAGGCACAGGCATGGAGCAGGTCACTAATCCTCGGATTGTCGCGGCGAACGCGCCGCGGCATGTCGCTCCGCCAGTGCTTGATCCTGCCGATGCAAGCGGGCCCAGAGCAAGCCAGGCGTATCAGAACGTCAAGGTGCTCGGACATCTCAGCGTCGGTGAATTTACCCGCACAATGATTGCGATTACCAACTGGGTATCGCCGGAGCAGGGTTGCGTCTACTGCCATAACCCCGCCAACTTTGCTGACGACTCCATGCAAACTAAGATTGTTTCTCGGCGCATGGTGCAGATGACCCAGGAAATCAACAGTACTTGGAAAAATCACGTTGTCGACACGGGCGTTACCTGCTACACCTGCCATCGCGGTAAAAACGTTCCAGAATACAAATGGTTTGCTGATCCCCCGGCGCCTAGCGCGGGTCGGATGCTGGGTAATGATTTCGGGCAGAACAAAGCCGGCAAGAAGTCGGTCGGGAACGCCTCGCTGCCGTACGATCCCTTCACGCCTTATTTCCTTGGCAAAGACGAAATTCGGTTTACCGCAACCACGGCCTTACCCGTCAATGCCCAGGTACCGCTCAAGCAGGCCGAGGTCACCCACGCGCTGATGATTCACATGTCCGAAGGCTTGGGCGTGGGCTGCGTGAATTGCCACAATACCCGCGCTTTTGCCGAGTGGAGTCAAAGCCCGCCCGCGCGCGTGCAGTCCTGGTATGGAATCCGCATGGTGCGCGAGGTGAATAACGTGTTCATGGTACCGCTCACGCCTGGGCAGCCTAAGGAGCGACTCGGCCGTACTGGCGATATTGCCAAGGTCAATTGCACCACTTGCCATCAGGGTGTTAACAAGCCGTTAAACGGCGCCAAGATGCTCACCGCGCATCCAGAACTTGCGAAGCCGGCGGGCGCGCCGGTAAGAACCTCTGCGCTTAGCGAACTGCCGCTATCGCTCATCAAGCCGGCCAACTGATCTTGATGATGTCTCTACCCACTTCTCAGCGGCCGCAATGCCTGGTTGGTCGGCTTGCGGCAGCTGAGTCCTCAACCCAATCAGGAGGCTGAGCAGTCCACCTTCTGAGATCCTGACAGCAGGCGAGGTCCCGATCGGGACACGCCCGAAAGTTTCGGCACTCGTATCATTCCTACCCATCCTCCGGTGTCTCGTGCCAGACGCCCCCGGTCTTCGGGAGGCGTCGTTTTTTTTTGTGGGACCGGAAGCTGAATCGTCAGGACGTGGGCGCGTCCACCTGCGACGGAATATCGATGCCAAAGTGTTTGTCCGCAACTTGCTGAAGCTGCTCAAACACGATGCCGACGCGAACCGGACGGAAAGTGCGCAGATCAATAATGGATGAACCCAGCCCACGCTCGTTGCTGTACTTGGATGGGCCGCGATCCAGCGCAAGCGCTGCGCAGTCAACCACCTCGCGTTCAACATCCTGAAAGTGAAACTTGCTGCCGGTAAGTGAACGGTTGGCTGACGACCCGAATACCGGTTTGTGTGTCTCGAGTGCGCGCCGGGCGATCTCGTCATGCGTGGGGCCGGCGTTCATCAGGATGTCCATGGTGCCTGCCTTGGACGCATTGGACAGCACGAACGGCGCGACATCCCTGAAGAGCGGGTGGTTCGCGCGAAACGGCGCGACGATTGAAATTGGAAGCTGGTGGTCAAAGATGACCGCGCGTACGAAATCGCGCGCGCGCTCGCCAATATCGATCACCTCAAGAAACATGTCATAGGACCCAAACATGCCGCAGGGCTTGGAGAAGCTGCGCTGCTTGGCCTCATAGATGCGTCGAATGGCGGGCTCGGTATGTCCGACGATCGCGTAGCCGACATCTGCCTTGAAGATCGCGATACCGCCAGCCAGTACCGTGTCGTGAACGCGCCGGCCATCGGCCACCGGGTCAAATTTGTTGGATTGAGTCATCGTGCTTCCTCCGAGGGGTCTGTCGCTCGGCCCGAAGCTTACCGACTCAACTGTTCAGTCGTACAGCCTCAAAGTTCAACACCGCGGCAAAGCTGACCCAGAGCAGATACGGAACCAGAAGCAGCGCGGCACGTGGCGCATAGCGGCGCAGGTGCAAAATGAGCGCGACGATGGAGCCCCACAGCACGACGACTTCGGCGAGCGCCCAGTCTGGCCGCTGCAGGAAAAAATACAGGAAACTCCAGGCAATGTTGGCAAGCGCGTTAAAGCCGAACAGGAACAGCATGGTCTGGCGAGGCGAGGGGCTCTGCGCGGCACCGACTCGCCAACCCACCACCGCGGCCCAGGCAATCAGGAAAAACAGCGTCGTCCAAGCCGGGCCGAATACCCAGTCGGGTGGTTTGAACCAGGGTTGTTTGAGCGCGAAATACCACGCGTCCAGCCGCGTCAGGGAGCCGCCCGCGCTGGCGACGGCTACCACGCAGAGCGCGGCAATCAGCGAATCAAGCCCAAGGCGGCGCGCGCGAGGTTGGCCCTCGGGCGTGTCGGTGACGGGCGATGCGGAAGGGGTATCGGAGGTCGGGTTGGAGCGAGTGTTTGAAGCGGTCATGCCTTGACGATACCGAACAGATGCGCGATGTCTTTCAGGAAGATGCGCAAGTGTGCCAGGGGTCGCCGCCGAACCAACCGCTTATTCATGTAGGCATCGAAGGTAATTTGCTGCACGTCGCGATCGCGGCAGATTTTGACGAACTGCTCGCGTCGCTTGTCGTTGCCATACCAGAAGCGCTGCAGCAGACCGAGCACGAAGAACACGCGCCCGTGCTCTTTCATGAAGCGCTTTCTTGCCGTGGCAAGCTCACTGCCGCGGCCAGTTTGGAGTGCGGCAAGCGCTGACTCAGCAGCCAGTCGGCCGCCCAGCATCGCATAAAAGATGCCCTCGCCCGATGCCGGCGCGACCACGCCCGAGGCATCGCCCGCCAGCACCACGTTGCGACCGTTATCCCAACGTGGCAGGGGCTTGAGCGGAATGGGAGCGCCCTCGCGACGCAAGGTTTCGAAGCGATCGAGACCCGCTGTTTTTCGAAGCTCGGCTACCGCACCGCGCAGTGAAAATCCCTTGTCCATGCTGCCGGTTCCCACCGAAAAACACTTGCCGTGGGGAAAGACCCAGCCGTAGAAGTCGGGCGACAAGGTGCCGCGATAGTAGACATCACAGCGTGAGGGATCGTAGTCGACGCGTGCCCGCTCATCGGGGGCAGGCGCCCGCACGATCTCGTGATAGGCGAACACAAATTTGCCCTTGTCGAAGCCCTCGATGGACTGAGCCGCCACGCGCGACTTGGCGCCGTCGGCGCCGATGACCAGGCGGGTGCGAACCTGTACCTCAGTTTCGCTTCGGGCGCCCGCGCTCGCGCGGCTTTGAATGCTGACGGTTGTGACGCCGCTGGCGTCGGGGCCGCTGATTCGCTCAAAGGTACCGATCATGCGGGTGGCGCCGTGCTCGGCGGCCCTCGCGCGAAGCCACTCGTCGAACTCGTCGCGATCGACCAGGCCGACAAAGCCGTTTTCAATGGGAATGTCGACCCGCTTGTCCGATGGGGAGATCATCCTGGCGCAGCGCGCGTGCGCGACCAGCAGGTTCTCTGGAATCTCGAAGTCGCGGATGGCCCGTGGCGGGATGGCTCCACCGCATGGCTTGATACGCCCTGCGCGGTCAACCAGCAGAACACGGCGGCCCGCGCGGGCAAGATCGTCGGCCGCTGTGGCGCCTGCGGGCCCGCCGCCGATCACTACAACGTCATAAAGCGTGTCTTCAAGCATGAGCGGCTTCCTGGGAAAGGGGTTGCTGCGGCAAAGGGGTCTGAGACGGAATCGTTGGGGCGGGCTCGTGGATCTGGCTTGCCAGGCGAGCCGACACGATAAAGAGCAGCGCCTCAAGGCCGAATACAAGCGCGTAGGCGATCGCGATATCGTCGATGACAAGGCGCGCGATGTCGGACAGCGCGGTGCCCAGCAAGCCGCCCCCACCGAAGGCGAGCGCCTGCGCGGCGCCCCACAGCCCCATCCTGGTGCCCTCGCGCCGGCCTTCGCCTTCGCCGGCCAGCCGCATCATGGACGCGATGGCCGCAATGGAGAACGCGCCGTTTGCCGCGCCCAGCAGGAAGACGTTGGCACGTAGCGGCCAACCTGGCCCCAGGATACCGGCGGCAACCAGCCCTGCCAGCGCAAAGCCCGAGGCGATGCATCCGGTGACGGTCCAGAATTTCAGTGATCCGAGCCGCCGCCCGAACAGGCGACCGCTGCCGGCCAGCGCCACCAGCAGCATGCCGCACAGAATGCCTGAGTGCTGAAGACCAGACAGCTTGGTGGTTTCACCTGGGCTAAAGCCGAACACGGTGCCTGCGAAGGGTTCAAGAATCAGGTCTTGAGCGCTGAACGCAAGCATGGAGACGAAGACAAAAACAGTGAAGTGGCGGGCGGCCGGCTCGCGCCAGACCTTGGTGAGCGTGGCCCGAAAACCTTCCCTGACGACGGGGTCCGCGCCGGCGGCCTCAGGCGCGCGAGCCGTGCGTTCAAGCCCGATCAGCATCAGTGCGGTCATCACCAGCGCGATGACGGCCACTCCCGTTGCAACCGCAAGCAGCCGCGCCTCCGAATACGGGTCAAGCAGATGACCCGCGATGCCCGCGGTGATGGCGAACCCGGCAATCATCATCAGCCAGACCATGGTGGCGGCCCCTGCGCGACGCTTGGGCGCCACACGCTTGGCGAGCAGTACCAGCACCGAGGTGCCGCTTGCGCTCACGCCAACACCGATCAGCAGAAACGCGAGCACCGACAGTGCAATGCCGGACGCGAGTGACGTGCTCATGGTGGTGACCGCGACCGCGCCCAGCACACCGCCACAGGCAAGCACGGCCATACCGCCGAGGATCCAGGGGGTACAGCGTCCGGACCGATCAGAGCCAAACCCCATGCGTGGTCGCAGAATCTGCACCGCATAGTGCATGGCAACCAGCAGACCGGGCAGCACCGCCGGGAGCGCCAGT
Organism: Betaproteobacteria bacterium; assembly: GCA_016868375.1. GTDB lineage: Bacteria > Pseudomonadota > Gammaproteobacteria > Burkholderiales > Burkholderiaceae_E > SYIM01. Next base: position 28,554 of record VGHA01000023.1, read on the forward strand.
TCGACGACCATGATCCGATTCAGCGTGGAGGTGGCCAGGACCACGATACCGCCCAGACAGGCCTGAATGAGACCGAGCCGGGCAATCGAAAGCCAGCCAAACCCCGGGTCTGCCTCCGTACGAGGCATTAACGGTGATTCAGTTGAATGAGTCATGGGCGATTCCTCCTTGATGCTGATTGCGCTGGCCGCACGGATACGTGCCGTGAAGCTCAGCCCAGAGCCCTGAGCGCAAACGCGCTCACCATCATTCCTGACACATAAAGCGGCACACCAAAGCCGCTGTAGAAGAGCGCCTGCTCGATCGGGGCGGCGATCAGGCGACGCATCAGAACGGCCTGCGCGGCGATCAGCAGGGCCACGGCGATGGCCGATGCGGGCGCGCCCCACTGCAGCAGCAACAGCACCACGACGACCTGCGGCACTGCCATGACCCAGCAGGCCACGCGTGCCGCACGGGCCGCGCCAAGCTGTACTGGAAGCGATCGGATGCCCATGCGTGAATCGCCTTCAATTGCCTTGAAGTCGTTGAGGGTCATGATGCCGTGGGCGCCGATGCTGTAGAGAAGCGCGAGCAGCAGGGACCGGGTTTCGGGAAGCGCGCCCCCCGCCATGACCGCAGCGCCTGTGACCCACGCGAGGCCTTCGTAGGACAGTCCGCAGGCGAGGTTCCCCCACCAGCCGTTTTGCTTGAGCCGAACCGGCGGCATGCTGTAGGCCCATGCGAGCACCAGACCGAGTGCCGCTGCGAGAAAGCCCCAGGGTCCCAGGCCGGTGGCCACCAGCAGCGACAGAATGGTCCAGGTAATGGCCACGTAAAGCCCCCACCGCCCCGGCATCCGGCCCGACGGGATGGGGCGGTGCGGCTCGTTGATGGCGTCAACGTGGCGATCGAACCAGTCGTTAACCGCCTGACTGGTGGCGCACACCATGGGCCCGGCCAGCAGCACGCCGAGCACCGCAAGCTGCCAGTGCGTGGTGAGTTGCACACCCGATGCGACCACGCCACAGGCAAACGCCCACATGGGCGGAAACCAGGTGATGGGCTTCAGCAATTCGGTAAAGGCTGACAGCGTTGGGAGGGTGCGGGCAGTCATGATTGGATTCTCTGCTTGACAAAACCGAACGTCAATTGCAATTTACACATTCTTGCGCTGTCGCGTGCACCGTTGCTCGCGTGGCCGCGCCTGGCCCGTCGCGAGGAGGCGACAGCCGCTCATGCTCCAGTCCGCTTCAGACGCTTTACCGCTCACCGGCCCGACCGGTACGCCACGCTCACCCCCGCCCTCGGGCGCACCCCTGGGCGACGCTCGCCAGCCGGCACAGGCCGACGCGTCACGGGCCGCTCCGATGCGCGCTGCGCCGTCCGATGCGCCCCGCGTCGTCGTCATCGGAAGCGGGTTCGGCGGATTGGCCTGCGCCATCCGGATGCTTTGCAAGGGCTATCGCGTCACGGTGCTTGAGCGGCTGGACCAGCCCGGTGGACGTGCAAGCGTCTTCCGGCAGGATGGCTTCACCTTCGATGCAGGACCCACCATCGTCACGGCGCCCTTCCTGCTGGAAGAGCTGTGGGCACTTGCCGGTCGTCGATTCGCTGACGATGTCGACCTGCGTCCCATGAATCCGTGTTATCGAATCCGATTCCATGACGGATCACATTTCGACTACCAGCGCGATCCACAGGCGATGATCGAAGAGGTCCGCCGGGTCAGCCCCGACGATGTCGAGGGGCTGCGCTCCTTCATGCTCGAGGCCGATCGCTGTTTTCGAATCGGCTATGAGGGCCTGGGTACGGTGGCATTCGAGTCCCTGAGCGATCTGTTTGCCGCGCTGCCGGCAATGGTGCGAATGCGTGCGTGGCGAAGCATCTACAGCATGGCATCGCGTCATTTCAAGAGCGAGAAGCTGCGTCAGGTCTTCAGCTTTCATCCGCTTCTCATTGGTGGCAATCCCATGACGGTAACGGGTGTCTACAGCCTGATACCATCGCTCGAGCGTATCCACGGCGTGCATTCGGCCATGGGCGGGACTGGCGCCATCGTGGCAGCGATGGCCCGACTGATTCGCGACTTGGGCGGTGAGATCCGGCTTGGCGCTGATGTCGAACGGATTCGCGTGGTCAACCGACGGGCGCGAGGCGTCGTTCTGTCAGGCGGCGAGCGCGTCGATGCCGACATCGTGGTGTCCAATGCCGACAGCGCCTGGACTTACCGCCATCTTTTGAAGGGCGAACCCCGCCGCGTCTGGAGCGACCGCAAAGTTGACCGCGCGGCGTATTCGATGGGGCTGTTTGTCTGGTACTTCGGCACCCGGCGCCGCTATCCCGATGTGCCGCATCACATGATTCTGCTTGGGCCACGCTACCGCGATCTGCTCAACGACATCTTTCAGAGAAAAATTCTGGCTGATGATTTCAGTCTGTATCTGCATCGGCCAACCGCCACCGACCCATCGCTTGCACCCGAAGGCTGCGACACGTTCTATGTGCTGTCGCCAGTGCCGCATCTGGAGGCCGGAATCGACTGGGCAAGCCGTGCCGAGCCTTATCGCAAGCTCATCCAGACCATGCTTGGCGAGTCGGTTCTGCCGCAACTCGCTGACGCGATCTGCACCGAACGGCTGCTGACACCCGCCGACTTTGAGTCCCGCTATCTCGCCTATCGGGGTGCTGCGTTCGGGATGGAGCCGCGGCTTTTACAAAGCGCCTGGTTTCGCCCGCATAACCGCAGCGAAGACATCGATGGCCTCTATCTGGTCGGGGCCAGCACGCATCCTGGCGCGGGTATTCCGGGGGTGCTCACATCAGCGAAGGTGCTCGATTCCATCATTCCGCCTGCCCATAGTGTGCGCGAGGCGAGGGCTGAGGCACTGCGATGAACATGAGCTACAGCCCCGAAATCGAAAGGTTGCTTGCAGCGCCCGCGCCCGATTGCGTCGAACTGATGCGACACGGGTCGAAATCATTCTTTGCCGCCTCGCGTCTGCTGCCCGCCCGCTATCGCGACGCCGCGGTATCGCTCTATGCGTTCTGCCGCGTGGCCGATGATGAGGTCGATGGCAGCGGCGCAAGCCCCGACACGCTGGCACAGCTTCACGCTCGGCTCGATTCGATCTACGCCGGTACGCCCTATGAGGTCGCAGCCGATCAGGCGTTTGCGCGGGTGGTGCATCGCTATCGTCTGCCACGACGTATTCCGTTGGCGCTGCTCGAAGGATTCCAGTGGGATGCCCAGGGACGCCGCTATCACACGTTCCGCGAACTGCTCGACTACTGCGCCCGGGTGGCCGGCACGGTGGGCGCCATGATGGCCCTGGTGATGGAGGTGCGCGATGAGCGTGCGCTGGCGCGTGCCTGCGAACTGGGCGTTGCCATGCAGCTCACCAATATCGCTCGCGATGTGGGCGAAGACGCCCGGATGGGGCGCGTGTATCTGCCGCTGGATTGGCTTCGCGAAGAAGGGCTCGATCCGGATGCATGGCTGCTCGATCCACGCTTCTGCCCGCCGATTGCCAGGCTCGTTGAGCGCCTGCTCGGCGAGGCCGACGCCCTCTATCGGCGTGCCGAAGAGGGGCTGTGGAACCTCCCGCGTGGCTGCCGACCGGCGATTCTCGCGGCGCGTCATATCTATGCGGATATCGGAGTCGAAATTCGCCGTGCACGGCTTGATTCGGTGAATCAGCGGGCGGTGGTAAGTGGCCGCAGAAAGCTTGCCCGTGTCGTGCAAAGCCTGCCCTGCGCGCTGGCTGCGCCAAGGCGGCCGCGCGGTCATCAGCCTTTGGATGCCATCCGGTTTTTGGTGGACGCGGCGCGTTCCGCGATCGGCGATTTGCCGCCCCGCAACGTCTCCGAGAAAGCCGCGTGGATGGTCAATCTGCTGGTCACGGTTGCCGAGCGCGAGCGCTCAGCGCAGCCTTGGCATCCGCCAGGGCAGCATCAGTCTAACCAGCGCTGACCGAAGCCGCGGGCCGTTCAGCGTCTCGTGCACCGACAACACCTGTTGGCCATCCACGGTCGACTCCGCCAGCGAGCGCACATAAAACGGCGTGTCCTCGAGCGTGCGCGCGATTCGGGGCGCGGGGCCGTCCGCTTCGGAACGGATCGATCGGCCAATCCGCCAGCCGGTGCGCGCAAGCGCCTGCCGCGGGCCCGGGTCGAAGTCGCTGACACCGCCATCAGGTAGAAAACGCTTGGCGATCAGATGCTCTGCGCCGTCACGGGTACGCAGGTCATAGACCACGGCTGATGACCCATCGGCGAGTGTGGCGCGCGACCAATCCCACTCGTCGTAGCGCGCCTCGATCGGCTCATCGCCTTCGTTAGAATCGAGATACCCGTGCCCCTGCCACTGAATACCGGGCGAGTCGAAGTTGACCGCGATTCTGCTGGCTGGCGCGAGCGGGCCCCAGCGGTGCCGGCCGGAGGGGTCGAGCGGCCACTGCCAGTCGAACCAGCGTGGCGCGGCGAGCCGAACCGTGCCACGCACCGCCACCGGAATGGGCGCCGAGCGTTCATCGATCCGGATGATGAGCTCGGACCCGTTCCACTCGAGCCCACTGGGGCCGACCCTGAAGTGTGTGGCGCTGCGCTCGATGCTCGCGCGACTGCGCTCGGTCATCGTCCAACGCTTCTTGCCTGGCGTATAGAGCGCGACATTGATGGCACAGAAATTTTCGGGATCAACAGTCGTGTCCTGACGCGCGGCGCGTTCCCGCGCCCAGGCGTAGTAGGGTGAGAACACGCTGCCGACGAAGGCGATGATCGTGATTGCGTGGGTGCCGCAGTCGCTCAGCCCATCGACATACCACCAGAGATACGAACCCGAGTTGACCGCCTGGTCGAATCGAGGTGTGCCATCAGGGTTGCGGCCGCGAGCCGGCCCGACAGCGTGGCCATCGGCACGCCCGCTCCCGGGTGTACGCTGCCCCCCGCGAGGAACAGGCCCGGGATCGGTGTGCTCGCCGAGGGCCTGCGAAACGATGACATCCAGCCGTGCGGGGCCATCCCGTACAGCGCGCCGCCGCTCGCCGGAAAGCGTTGGTGAAACTGCTGCGGCGTGGTGCAGACCGGTGAGCCGATCGCCGATTGAATCGTGAGGCCGCAGCGTTGCAGATGGGAAAAGGCCGCTGTCTCGCATTGTTTGATCTCCTCGGCGTTCAGCGGCGCGCGGTCGCCGCGCGCAGGGGCATTGATCAGGCAGAACAGGCGTTCGGGCGCGTTGCCACCCGCGTTGCGGGCCAGCGCGCGATCCTGCGCACACAGGTAAAGCGTGGGTTGTCTGGGCAGCCGTCCGCGCTCGAACACATCCTGGAACTCACTTGCATAGTCAGGCTGGAAAAACACATTGTGGTAGCTGAGATCGAACCCGCTGGTCACGCCGTGGATGGCCCAGGTCAAGGCTGAGAGCGAGCGCGGTGCGATGGCTTCAGGCCGGACCGCTCCGCGAACCTGATCGCCGAGCAGCCCTGCGTGAAGCGCCTGAGCCTCGCCATTGAAGATGATGGCATCCGACTCGAGCCGACTGTCGTCATCGAGTGTGACGCCGCGCGCCTGACCCGCCGTGACATCGATACGGCTTACTGGGCAGCCGAGCCTCACCTCAACGCCGAGTTTACGCGCAGCGCGCTCAAGGCGCGATGCGACCGCCTGCATGCCGCCCTCTGCCGCCCAGACCCCCCGCAGCTCAACATAAGCGATCAGGGCGAGGGTGGCGGGCGCCTGCCATGGCGAGCCGCCGCAGTAGGTGGCGTATCGGCCAAACAGCTGTCGCAGGCGCGGATCATGAAAATGCCGCCCCAGGCTTTGCCACAGGCTTGCAAAGGGCCCCAGTCCGCCCAGCAGCGCGAGTCCGCGGCCGCCCAGGTCGCGGGTCATCGAGGTAAGCGAGGGGCGCTCAGCGCGAATGTAGGCGTGCTCAAGCGTGTGGTAGAGGCGCCGTGCCTCATCGCAAAACGCGAGAAAGCGCGCCGCCTCGGCGGCTCCGGCGAACTCGCCAATTGCCTGGGCTGATTGACGCGGGTCGGCATACAGGTCGAGGCGCTCGCGCTCAGACCACGCGTGGCGCGCGATCACGGGCAGCGGATGCAGGGTGAGCGCATCGTCTTCGAAACGCTCGCCACAGTCGGCCATCAACCCGTCGAATACCCAGCGCATCGTGAGCACCGTGGGGCCGGAATCGATCTGAACACCGCCCGTCTCGCGCTGATAGATCTTGCCCCCGGTGTGCGCGCTGCGTTCAAGAAGCGTGACTGCAACGCCCTGTCGCGCAAGGTCACAGGCGGCGGCCAGTCCGCCCGCGCCTGCGCCGATCACGATCACGCGACGCTGGCTCACGGAGCAGGCCCTTGTCGCGCAGGCTCGGCTGTCTGGCTGAGCGGCCAGTTGCCGCGTATTTCAAGCACTCGAAATCGTGCGAACATCGACTCGGAAAAAAATCCCTGCGAATACGCCTGACGGATGGCGTCGAGATGCGCGCCGCTTCGGGCGTAGGCGTCCATCGCCGCCTGGTCCTGCCACAGACTGAACGTGGCCTGGCGAAGAAGGGGCGCCTCACCCAGGCCTACCGCAAGCATACAGCCGGGCGCGCGGGCAAGCGACGCCTCGGCAGCAGGCGATAGCGACCAGAACCGGCGCGCCTGGTGTGGCCGGATCGAGGCGCGCGTGAGCGACGCAATGCGTACGCCGCCGGATGCGCCCAGTGCCTGTTGAGCAACCGGTGTCGGGGGTGTCAACGTGTGCCCCGACCAGCTGCCACGGCTTGAGACCGGTTCGAGCAGCACGGTAAGCCAGTGTTCGGCGCGGGTTCGCCACTGCTCAACTTCGGCGGAACGATCAAGCCAGTCGCGGGCTGCCTCGGGACCGTCAAACGCGCTGAACAGGCCCAGTCGATTCAATCCTGGGCGCAACCCGAAACCGCCCTCATGACCGCTGCCGAGCACCTTGCGCCAGCGCATGCCGGGTGCACGATTGACGGTAAGCGGGCCTTTGACCAGTTGCATCAGGCCCCACGCGACATGCGCCGGACGCCAGATGGCGAGCACCAGCGCAGCGCTGCGGGCTGCCGGGTTCAGATCCGACCGGGCTGTCGGGTCGGACGATAGAACAGGTTCGGCCTCAGGCACTGGGCTCGTCGGGATCGGGACCCTCGATCCCGTAGCGGCGAAGCTTGACGTAAAGACTTTGGCGCGAGAGCCCCAGCATATCGGCGGCCGATGCGCGGTTATTGCGCGTAATCTTGAGCGACGCCTCGATGCACAGTCGCTCGATCAGGTCGACGGTTTCGCCGACGATGTCTTTGAGCGGCATCCGGCCCACCAGGCCTGCCAGGTCGCTGCTCGAGCGGGTGACGGCGGTGGGCTCGTCCTGGGTTCCCAGTCGTCTGCCGGTATCGCGAACAATGAATGCCAAGTAAGGGTCGCTTTCGGTGGCGACCGCGACGCCTGAAATTTCAACGGGAACCGGAATGCCGCTGCTGCCGACCAGTCTGGTTGCAAAGAGACGAATGGTTCCACCCTGCGCCAGGCTGTTGATCAACACCGCGAGGTCGGTGTTGGAGCGTCCGAGCCAGCGGTTCAGCGGTTCGCCAACGATCTGGCCCGCATGGGCCATCTGGATCATTTCGACAAACGCGGGGTTGGCGCTCTGGATCAGCCCTTTCGCATCGGTGAGCACCATGCCATCGCTGAACTGCCGTATTGCCTCCAGAAGGGACGCATCTTCACCGGTGAAGGCCAGCCGCGACTCGGGCTCCAGGCGCAGCAGCACCATGGTGTCCTCTTCCTGCCGCAGGCTGGAGATGAACAGATGCGCTGGTTTGCGGTCATGACCGAATTTGAGCGTGAGCTCGGCAGGGCGCCCTGAACCGATGACCTGTTCAACGGTGACGCGAAATGCAGCAGTGGCCTTGGGCCCCAGGAAGCTGTCGATGGTGCGTGCGGCGAGCGATTCGCGGTCGAGTCCGAAATACAGTGAGGCTGCGCGGTTGGCCTCGGCGATGGTGTGCTCGTCGGGATGAACGATGAGGATGGGATCCCGGATGACGTCGAGCAACTGACGGTGCTGACTTTCGATTCGCCGCAGCCGTAGATAGTCGGTTTCCATCCGCTGCTGCGCTTCCATCAGCCTGGCCTGTAGCGAGGCCACCACGCGCAGGTCGCGGCCGACCGCCACCATCTGACCCGAGTCGCCCACCCGGATCAGGGAAAACAGAATCGGGATGTCGCGCCCCGAGGCGTCGATGTGGTTGATATGCCGCCAGCGTGATGTGCGTCGGCCGGACCCCGCCTCGCGCAGCAGTTCCTCAACTTTGGGACGGCTTTCGCTGGTGACGACCTGCGCCCAGGGCTGACCGTTCCAGTGCTGGATGTCCCGCGCTGGCCAGTCGTCGGTCCCCATGGACACGCTGGAAATCACGCCGTCGGCGTTCAGCACCAGGGCGATGTCGGATGCGGCTTCGACCAGCGCTGCGCTGGCCTCGGCATCCAGGGCGGCGAGTTTGCCGCGTGACCCGTCAGCGTGACCCAACCGAGTGCTCCGTCAGTAGGCGGACGGCCTGATTAAGCGCGTCGGTGGCGTCACCGGTGACGCAGTCCGCGTCGAGACGTTCGACGAGTCGAGGAAAAAATGGCACAGCCGCACCACCCACCATGATTAGAGGATCAAAGCTTCGGGATGCATTTCGGACGCGGAGTATAAAGGCGCCCGCAGAACGGATATCGGTTTCCGAGTTGAGCGATAGGCCGATGAGTTGCGGGCGCATCGCAGTGATCTGGCTGATCAGTGCAGCCTCCTCGCCGTGACCCAGCCGGGTGCGCCAGCCCGCACGCGCAAAAAACGCGCGAACCATCTGGATTCCGAGCCGGTGCATGGCGCCGGGCATCGTGCAGAAGAACGCTGAGAAAGTGGTCGCAGGCTGCAGGCCGCTTGCGGGCGAATGCACCCCCGAGCCAGACTGGAAGTCATCGAGCAGGCCGGAAAACAATTGCTGCAGATGTCCGAGCGCGATCGTGACATCGGTGAAGCTCAACCGGTCATCGCTCCAGCCCTGGCCCAGATGCTGTGCGGCAGGCTGAACCACCTGAAGGAAGATTGCCTCGACCGGCACACCGCTTTGACGTAACTGCTTGATCAACCCGGCTGCCGCGTCGCCTCGTCCCTGCTGGCACAACTGCGCCAGTTCGAGCGCATGAACCAGCAGCGGGCCCACCTGGGGTGGACCATCGCCAAGATTCATTGACGCGACCGGACGTCCAGGCCAGGTGACACGTTCATTGGGTGCAACCGGCCCCGGACCGCAGGCAAGACGAGTCAACCGCGGAACAACTTCGTTGAGGAGCAGTTCCAGCAATGGCTGGCCGAGCTGATCCGGCGTGCCGGACTGCCCTGACTTCATGGGGATCTCCTCTGGAACCACCGCGCGGCCTGGCGGTTGCCAGGCGACACGGCCTCGGTCTAGCCGCGACTGTTGCCGATTCTGGCTGTGGTGTCCAGCGTTACGAGAGTTCCCGAGCATTGGCATGCTCATTGAAGTTTGCCCCTGTTCACCGCCTGTCTCCAGATGTCTTGGACAGCGATGATCCTCGTACAGCGACCAAATGTCAATCCAAATGGACGTAAATCTAGGTTGACATTTTTTCGGGGCGGTCCTAGAGTCGGTCGGTATAGGCGCCAGGGTCGGCCGGACCCCGGGTATTCGCCATGAGGGGAATCAATGTCGCGAACGATGACTGGAGTCATCCCGCCCGCCGGGCAGGGGGCTGCACTGCGTCCGGTTTACACACCGGAAGAGCGCGTGCGACGCGATGCCACGCGCTGGACGCTCGTGCAGGGCGTGCTTGCGCCTTTGCAGTTCGCGGTGTTTCTCGCAAGCCTTGCACTGATCGTGCGCTACCTGGCCACCGGCGAGGGGTGGGCGGTGGCCGTGGCATCGGTGGTGGTAAAGACTCTGGTGCTGTACCTGATCATGGTGACCGGCGCGATCTGGGAAAAGGTCGTGTTCGGCCAGTACCTGTTTGCCCGCTCGTTTTTCTGGGAAGACGTCGTGAGCATGCTGGTGATCGCTTTGCACACCGCCTGCTTGGTGGCGTGGTTCGCAGGCGACACGCTGCTCGATGCGCGCAGTCAGGTCATGCTCGCGCTTACCGCCTACGCAAGCTATGCCGTCAACGCAGCCCAGTTTTTGTACAAGCTGCGTCGAGCCCGCCAGGAGCGTCCCGCATGAACGCCAGAATTCCGATTTCTGCGCAAACGTGCGCCCGCCCCGAACCCGAGGTGCTGCGTGAACGCGGCCAGCGCGAGGTTTTCTGCGGTCTGACCGGCATCATCTGGCTGCATCGCAAGATCCAGGATGCCTTCTTCCTGGTGGTCGGATCGCGTACCTGCGCGCACCTGCTGCAGTCAGCCGGGGGCGTCATGATTTTTGCCGAGCCCCGGTTCGCAACGGCCATCATCGATGATCGCGATCTGGCCGGGCTGGTCGATGCCAACGAAGAACTCGATCGGGTGGTGGGACAGCTGCTCCAGCGTCGTCCTGATATCCGGCTGCTGTTCCTGGTGGGGTCGTGTCCCTCAGAGGTCATCAAGCTTGACCTTGCCCGCGCCGCGCAACGGCTTGATGCCCAGCATCGGGATTCGGTCCGCGTTCTCAGTTACTCCGGCAGCGGTATCGAAACCACGTTCACGCAAGGCGAGGATGCCTGCCTGGCGGCGCTCGTGCCGCAGATGCCGCCGTCGCATGCACCCGAGCCATCGCTGCTGGTCGTGGGGTCGCTCGCCGATGTCGTTGAAGATCAACTGACCGGCCTCTTGCGCGAACTGGGCATTGCCCGCATCGATTGCCTGCCGCCCAGACGTGCACGCGACCTGCCCGCGCTGTCACCCGGTACGCGCTTTCTGCTCGCACAACCCTTTCTTGGCGACACCGCGCGCGCGCTCGAAGCGCGTGGCGCGCAGCATATTCCGGCGCCATTTCCGCTTGGCGAACACGGCACGACCGGATGGCTGATGGCGGCCGCGCAGGCGTTTGGAATCAGCGCCGATCGCGTGCAGGCCGTGACCGCACCGGCCCGCGCGCGGGCGCGCCGTGGGCTCGAGCGCTGGAAGCCGCTGCTCGAGGGTAAGAGCGTGTTCCTGTTTCCCGACTCGCAACTTGAGCCGCCGCTTGCCCGATTCCTCGCGCAGGAACTCGGCATGCGGCCAACCGAGGTCGGAACGCCGTATCTGCACCGGGCACTGCTGGCTCACGAACTGCAGGCGCTGCCCGAGGGCGTGCGGCTTTCTGAAGGTCAGGACGTCGAACGGCAGCTTGAGCGCTGCCGGGCCGAGCGGCCCGATCTGGTCGTTTGTGGACTGGGGCTTGCCAATCCGCTGGAGGCCGAGGGCTTCACCACCAAATGGTCAATTGAGCTCGTATTCAGCCCGATCCAGGGCTATGAGCAGGCGGGCGATCTGGCCGAACTGTTTGCGCGCCCGTTCGTGCGCCGCGAACGGATCAGCGCGCTCATCGAGGAGGCGCACCGGTGAAGCTCGCACTCTGGACCTATGAGGGCCCGCCGCATGTCGGGGCGATGCGGGTGGCCACCGCGATGCGTGATGTGCACTATGTGCTGCATGCGCCGCAGGGCGACACCTACGCCGATCTGCTTTTCACGATGATCGAGCGGCGCAACAAACGCCCGCCCGTCA
>VGHA01000024.1 GCA_016868375.1 Betaproteobacteria bacterium
TGTCCCGGCACTGCTGCCCGCCGACTATTGCGCGGATGTCCATGAACGACTCAGCCTCTACAAGCGCCTGGCTGGCGCCGACGCCGAGGACCGTCTCCGGGAGATTCAGGAGGAACTGATCGACCGATTCGGCAAGCTCCCCGAGCAGGCGACCGCGCTGTTTGAAACGCATCGGCTGAGGCTGGTCTGCAAGCCGCTCGGCATCATCAAGATCGATGCGGCGGCCGAAGCAATTGTGTTGCAGTTCACCGAGAAGCCGCCCATCGATCCGGGACTGATCATCGCCATGATCCAACAACGCCGCGATGCCCGCATGAGCGGCCAGGATCGAATCCGGTTCACGCTCGCCACCCCCGACCTGAAAGCGCGGGTGAAGGCGATTCGCGACATCCTTGCAGCACTCTCCAGCCCCCCTGCGGGCAAGAAGAAATCGTGAGCACGCTGGTCGTTCAGCACCCAACGCTGTCGGAGCATACAGTCCAGGCGTTTTCGTGTTTGGCTGGGCATCGGCCAGACCTCAAGGGCCACAGCCTCGCGCTGTGGCGGCGGGTAGCCATCTCTGGCGAACAGCTTGACGACGCCGCTCAAACCCATCAGGTCGATGCTGAAATCGTCGCATCCGATCTGCAACTGCGGTCGTTCCGGCTGGCTGCGTTCGATATGGACTCCACGCTGATCACCATTGAGTGCGTGGATGAAATCGCCGATTTCGCAGGCCGCAAGGCAGAAGTGGCTGCCATCACCGAAGCCGCGATGCGCGGCGACATCACCGACTATGACGAGAGCCTGAGACGCCGTGTTGCGCTGCTGGCGGGGCTACCGGTATCGGTACTCCAGCGCGTCTGGGACGAGCGCGTCAGGCTCAGCCCAGGCGCGGAATCGCTGGTTCGCAGAATGAAGTCCACCGGACTGCAGCTGCTGCTGGTATCAGGTGGCTTCAGTTTTTTTACCGAGCGTCTGGCCGCCAGACTGGGAATCGAGCATGTGCAATCGAATCAGCTGGACATTGCCGATGGCAGGCTGACCGGCCGCCTGAACGGGCCGATTGTCAACGCACAGGCCAAGCGGCTGGCGCTGGAACGCACCGCATCGCGTATCGGCTTTCCGCTGTCGCAAACGATTGCAATCGGTGATGGCGCCAACGACCTGAAGATGATGTCGGTAGCCGGACTATCCGTGGCCTATCGCGCCAAGCCCCTTGTTCGCAACGAAACCACCCACGCAATCAATCACTGTGGGCTGGATTCGCTGCTCAGGCTGTTCGAGGACACGCGCTAGGCCGCGGCCGCGTCCACCATTTCACCGACCAGATCGTGCTCATCGGCGCCGGTGATGCAAACGTCAACGAAGCCCCCGATTGGCAGCTTTCCGCTGCCACCAAACCGCACGACGCCGTCGATTTCCGGCGCGTCCATCTGAGTGCGGCCCACTGCATAAGCCCCCTCATCAGACTCTTCGATTCCGTCAACCAGAACCCTCATCGTGCGTCCCACGAATCGCTGCAGTCGCTCTGCCGAGATATCGGCCTGCACCTGCATGAACCGCTGGCGGCGCTCCTCGCGGACCTCATCCGGCAACGCACCGGGAAGATCGTTGGCCGTGGCGCCGTCAACGGGCGAGTACGCAAAGCAGCCCACACGATCGAGCCGCGCTTCGCGCAGAAATTCAAGCATGGATTCGAACTCGGCCTCGGTCTCGCCAGGAAAGCCAGCGATGAAAGTGCTTCGAACGGTAATGTCGGGAACGATCGCCCGCCATGCGCGCACCCGTTCGATATTGCGTTCACCACTTGCCGGACGCTTCATCAGCTTGAGGATGCGCGGATGCGCATGCTGAAACGGCACATCGAGATAAGGCAGCACCAGCCCGTCGGCCATCAGTTCGACCAGCTGATCAACATGCGGGTAGGGATAGACGTAGTGCAACCTGACCCAGGCATCGTGTTCCCGCGCCGCCATGCCAAGCTCGCGCGCCAGTTCAAGAAGCCGCGTGCGAACGGGCCGCCCTTCAACAAAGCCGGTGCGATACCGCAGGTCAACACCATATGCACTGGTGTCCTGCGACACGACCAGAAGCTCTTTCACACCCGAGGCGAACAGCGCGCGTGCTTCGCGCACCACATCGCCAATCGGACGGCTGTCGAGATCGCCACGCATTGAGGGAATGATGCAGAAACTGCAACGGTGGTTGCAGCCTTCCGAGATCTTCAGATAGGCGTAGTGACGCGGGGTCAGTTTGACGCCAGCCTCGGGCACCAGATCGGTGAAGGGATCATGCGGCTTGGGCAAAGCCTGATGAACATGCGTCATCACCTCATCGGTGGCGTGCGGTCCTGTGACAGCCAGCACCCGGGGGTGAACCTCTGCGACGAGGGTGGAGCCCGGCGTGCTTCCTGCCTTCGCCCCCAGACAACCCGTGACGATGACCTTGCCGTTTTCAGCGAGCGCTTCGCCAATGGCATCAAGCGACTCGCGTACCGCATCGTCAATGAACCCGCAGGTATTGACGATGACCAGATCGGAGCCGTCGTACGAGCCAGATACCTGGTAGCCCTCCGCGCGAAGCTGCGTCAGGATTCTCTCGGAATCCACCAATGCTTTCGGGCACCCCAGCGATACGAAGCCGACCTTCGGCACCGCCTTCTTCCGGCGAGAGGCGCTCACTTCTGGCGCGGCGTAGCGCCGGGGAAATTCATGTTCTGAAACATGCTGCGCGTCTGCGCCGCCATCTGCTCCTGCATCTGCATGAACAGCGTCTTGCTCTGGTCAATATAGTTACCCATCATCGCCTGCATCATCGGTGCCTGCATGGCCATGAACTGAGCCCAGACTTCGGCGTTTGGCATGGCACCCGTGTCATAAATCGACTTGGACTGCTCCTGCAGCTTGTCCTGAATTTCCACGAAGGACTGCATCGTCTTTTCGAGATAAGCGCCCATCATGCCCTGCATTGCATGACCATAGAACCGGATGATCTGCTCGAGCATCGAGGAAGAAAACAGCGGCGCGCCGCCCGCCTCTTCTTCAAGAATGATTTGCAGCAATATGCTGCGGGTGAGGTCTTCAGACGTCTTGGCATCAGCCACTCTGAACGGCTCATTGTCGAGCACAAGCTGCTTGACGTCAGCCAACGTAATGTAGGCGCTGGTGCGGGTATCGTAGAGCCGTCGGTTGGGATATTTCTTGATCAGCCGGATCGGTGCGCTCATTCGGTAACTCATATCAAATCACGCGGTGTTAACCGGGTTTCGAGGATGCGAGCCTTCCTCGAAGCGGGAGATCGGTTGGGCATCATCCCGCGAGCGCGCTGCCTGCAGCCCCCGCGGATGGCATGCTGCTGGCAATTACCCCATGTGCAGTCCGCCGTTGCACGAGAACTCAGCGCCGGTGGTGAAGCCTGCGTCATCGGTGGTCAGCCAACCGCAGATGGAGCCGATTTCCTCAGCGCGACCCAGCCTGCGAACCGGAATCGTCTGGATGATTTTCTCGCGCACATCCTCGCGCACTGCCATCACCATGTCGGTTGCAATGTAGCCCGGCGCGACGGTGTTCACCGTCACCCCCTTGCTGGCGACCTCCTGAGCAAGCGCCATCGAAAAGCCGTGCATGCCGGCTTTGGCCGCCGAATAATTGCTCTGGCCGAACTGCCCCTTCTCGCCGTTGACCGATGAAATGTTGATGATCCGGCCCCAGCCCTTGTCGAGCATGCCGTCAATCACCTGCTTGGTAACGTTGAACATCGAGTTGAGGTTGGTGTCGATGACCGCCCGCCAATCATCCAGCGACATTTTGCGAAAGACGCCGTCACGTGTAATGCCTGCGTTATTGACCAGAATGTCTGGATTTCCGAAGTTCGCCTTCACCTGATCGAGCGCGGCCTTGGTGGAATCCCAGTCGGCCACGTTACCGACGGACACATGAAACTCATAGCCGTCTGCCTTCTGCTCGGCAATCCACTTGCCGTGGTCGCGCGTTGGGCCGCATCCAGCGATCACCAGGTATCCCATGTCATGGAACTTGCGGCAGATGGCAGTTCCGATACCACCCATCCCACCGGTAACGTAAGCGATTTTCTTGCTCATGACTTGATTTCCTTATCGACATTCGCGGGGTTGCAGAGGGCCTTGAGAAACAGGTTGAATCCGATGTGCGCGACGCGCCTGCCGACGCTCAGGCTTTCTGCCTGACGTAGCGTCCCGGCGCCGGTTCGATTGCCGGAAATCGGGCCGAGCCAGGCGAGCGCGGCGGCTGCCTGCGTTCACCCTGAAATTTAACGAGCCAGTTCGACCAGTCGGGCCACCAGCTGCCCGGCACCTCGTTCGCCTGGCTCATCCAGTCATCAGCGGATCCAGGGCACTGCGAAGCAACCCAATAATTGCGCTTGTTGCGATGAGCCGGGTTGATGACACCCGCGATATGGCCACTTGCGCCCATCACGAAACGAACCGGAGACTTGATCAGTTGCGTTGACGCATACGCCGCCCGCCACGGAACGATATGGTCGTCACGCGAGCCGTAAATGTAGGTAGGCGCCTTGATGGCGCCCAGATCAATGGCAGCGCCGGCGCAGGTCAGTCGGCCCGGAATGCGCAGCTCGTTTTGCAAGTACATGTGGCGGATGTACCAGCAAAACATTGGCCCTGGCAGATTGGTGCTGTCCGAGTTCCAGTAAAGCAGGTCAAACGGGGGCGGCGCCTCGCCCTTCAGATAATTGCTGATGACGTAGTTCCAGACCAGATCATTCGGGCGCAGGAAGTTGAAGGTGGTGGCAAGCTCGCGGCCGTGCATGAGGCCGCCGCTTCCAATGGACGCCTCTTTGTAGGCGACGAAGGCCTCGTCAATAAAGATTCCAAGCACGCCCGGATCGGCGAAATCAAGCAGGGTTGTCAGCAGCGTGAGCGACTCGATCCAGCGATCGCCGCGCGCCTCCAGCGCCGCCGCCGCCGTGGCCGCCAGCGTGCCGCCCACGCAAAAGCCGAGCAGATTGATGGTGGGCTGCCCGCTGATCTCGCGCACCACCCGAACCGCTTCGATCACGCCGTGCTCGAGATAGTCGTCCCAGGTGAGGCGGCTTTGATCAATCTGAACATTTCGCCAGGACACCATGAACACCGTATGACCCTGCGACAGCGCGTACGCCACCAGCGAGTTGTCCGGCTGCAGATCCATGATGTAAAACTTGTTGATGCAGGGGGGCACCATAAGAAGCGGCCGGCTGCCCACGTGATCAGTGGTGGGCAGGTATTGAATGAGCTGGATGAGCTCGTTCTGAAACACAACCGTACCTGGCGTGGTTGCCACATTGCGCCCGACCTCAAACGCCAGCTCATCCGTTTGAGAGATATGCCCCTTCTGCATATCGCCCAACATGTTCTGGATTCCCGTCCAGAGACTTTCGCCGCGGGACTCGAGCAGCTTGCGTTGCGCTTCAGGATTCGTAAGCAGGAAGTTTGCTGGCGACATCATGTCCACCCACTGCTGGGTGGCGAAACGCACGCGGTCACGGGTCTTGTTGTCGCCTTCAACCGAATCGGCCATCTTCTGCAGAAACTCTGCGTTCAACGCGTACAGCGCTGCGCCCCAGGCAAACGGCCCCGTCTGCCAGCTGGCATCGGCGAACCGCCGGTCAGCCGATGCGGGTGGCTCGGGGGTGGTGAACATGTCGCTCACCCGCTGGAGGTAGTCAGCCTGCAGCCGTGACAACGCTTCAGGCGACAGGTGCAGGCCCCCTGGCAAAGCGCCAGCCGCCGACGCAGACTGATTGGTCTGGGTGGCGCCTGCGGTACTCGCGCCCTGAGCTCTGGCTTTCGATTGGGCTTTGGCCTGCGCGCCAGCCTGGCTCGCCGTGGATCGGTTTGCGCCACGCTTTGCGGCAGCTGGTTTCGCCGTTGATTGCTTGACTGTGGCGCGGGGCTTTGCCGGCGAAGCCCGACGGCCGCCTGCCGGGCCCGAGTCTGCCCGGGCCCCACGTTTCCCCGCCGCGCTGCTCACGTTGGCTGAGTTGGAATTGTTCCGCTTACCTGTTGCCATGATTTCCCCGGTTTATTCGCGGTAACAGTTTTTAGGGCATTCTCCCCCGCGACGCCGTTTTTTCAAAACCCTCACCCTTGCCCGCCGATGTACATCATTGCAATCGCCTGGCTTTACGTCACGTTATTGATGGCCCTCACCGAGTCCTCGTGGGTTGCCGGCGTGGCGACCTTCGTTTTTTACGGTCTGCTACCCATGTCGATCCTGCTTTACCTTTTGGGCACGCCGCAGAGGCGGCGTAATCGACAGCGGCGAGAGGCCGCCAATACGCTGCCGCAACACTCAGCGGGCAGGATTGATCCAGATCAGTGAGGCCAATCGGCCCGTGGTTCGATCGCGGCGGTGGGAGTAAAACCGGCCCGCATCCGAAAACGTGCAAAGCCCGCCGCCCCCCACCTGCCTGACGCCAACCGCATCAAGGCGCCGGGTTGCAAGGCTGAACAGATCAGCCATCCACTTGCCAGGCAACGCCCCGCTGCGAAAGCAGTCCGCCGCCCCGGGATCACGCACGAGAAACGCCTCACGCACCTCGGCGCCTACCTCAAACGCGCCGGGACCGATGGCGGGTCCAAGCCATGCCACCACATCGTCAGATGCCCCTGGAAGACCGCGCAGCGCTGCCACCGTGTTCTCCAGCACGCCTGCCGCCAGACCTCGCCATCCTGCGTGCGCAGCCCCGATGCGCCTGCCTTGAAGGTCGGAGAACAGCACCGTCAGGCAGTCGGCCGACTGGACGGCCAGGACCCGCCCGGGCTCGCAGGTCACCGCAGCATCGGCGCACGGCTCGGACGCCTGCGAGGCAGCCGCGGCCCCCACAACATGTACGACCGCCCCATGGACCTGTTCAAGCCAGACGGGCTCTGTGGGCAAGAGCGCCCCGAGCCGCCGACGGTTCTCAGCCACCGCTGCAGGGTCATCACCGCACCGTACGCCCAGGTTCAGACCATCAGGGGTCTGCTGGGCCCCCCCCCAACTGCGCTGGCTGACGCCGCCCACCCGGGTCGTCACCCGACCCGAAACCGAGTCGGGCAAGGGCCAGCCTGCAACGAGCATTGGCAGGGTCATGAGCGGGCAGTCTCAACCGGGTCATCAAAGGCGCGACTCGCCCGCCGCAGCGCGTCGACCGGATCGATGTCGATCGCCTCGAGCAGGGGCATCAGATCAGGTGGCCAGGCCGATGTCCAGACGCGTCGCTTTGCGTCTGCGGGATGCGAAAGCTCCAGCCGCCAGGCATGGAGTGCCTGGCGCGGCGCGCGAGCGTCGGCAAGGCCGCCGTACAGCGCATCACCCACGATAGGCGCGCCCAGATGCTTCAAATGTACCCGGATCTGATGGGTTCTCCCGGTATGCAGGCGACACTCGATCAGGCTTACCGCACGGCCATTGAGCGCGCCCTGGGCAAGCTTGCGAAACACGGTTCGGGCAGAGCGCCCCCCCGATCCATGCACCACCGCCATTCGGATTCTCTGAACCAGATCACGACCGATCGGCTCGTCGACTTCAGCGCGATCAGCCACCGCGCCCTGCACCAGAGCCAGATAGCGGCGGCCCATGCTTCGACTGGCGAGCTGCTCGGCCAGCAAGGCCATTGCCGACTCGGAGCGCGCCACGACCATCAGGCCGCTGGTGTCTTTATCCAGCCGGTGAACAATGCCAGCGCGAGGCAACACCGACTGGCTTTTGAAACGGTGCATCAGACCATTCAGCAAGGTGCCGTGCCAGTTTCCCGAGCCAGGATGAACCACCAGTCCCGGGCGTTTGTCGATGATCAAAAGATCGGTATCCTGATGGATAACATCAAAGTCGACCGGCTCAGGCCCAAACGCCGCCTCGGCCTCAAGCGGCTGCGGCTCGACGGTCAGCGTTTCCAATCCAGCCAGACGATGCCGGCGTCCCAATACCCGCTCATCCCAGCTGACTGCACCGAGTTCAATCCAGCGCTGAAGGCGTGACCGCGAATACTGCGGGAGCTGCTGCGCGAGGAAGCGATCCAGCCGTTCTCCCGACGCACCGGCAGCCGACAGGGTGATCAACCCGGGCCCGGTGGCCTCGTCCTCGTCCAACGACGGCCGGTCGGCTGCCGACATTGCGTCAGAACACTGATCGATCGCAGTGCGGTTAGCTATAATGCTCTGATGAATCGACATCTCGTGGGCACGCTTCGCCTGATTGCGGTCTGGATGAGTCTGGTGTTGGCCGGCTGCGGCACACTCCAGGAGGTGGACGAAACCGTCGGCTGGCCGCCCGACCAACTGTACAGCGAAGCCAGGAAAGATATTGAACGACGCAACTGGGGTCAGGCTATCAAGCTGCTCGAAAAGCTTGAGGCCAGATACCCTTTTGGCCGCTGGGCCGAACAGGCGCAGTTGCAGATCGCCTACGCGCATTATCGCAATAACGAGCGGGTGCTGGCGGTTGCGGCGCTTGATCGCTTCATCAAGCTGCACCCCAACCACCCTGCGCTCGACTATGCGCTGTACATGAAGGGCGTGGTCAATTTCAACGAACAGGAAGGGCTGTTCGCCGCGCTGGGCAAGCAGGATCTGGCCGAGCGCGATCTGCAGGCGGCGCGCGACGCCTTCGATGCGTTTCGAATCCTCATCAATCGCTTCCCGCAGAGCCAGTATGTGGCCGATGCCGAGGCGCGCATGGCTTATCTCATCGATTCCATGGCCGCTGGCGAACTGGCCGTTGCACGCTACTACTTCCGCCGCGGCGCGTATGTGGCAGCGGCAAACCGGGCCCAGGGCGTCGTACGGCAGTTCCCCACCGCGCGGTCAACCGAGCAGGCATTGGCTATGCTCGCCGATTCCTACGACAAGCTCGGGTTGCCCGAACTACGTGACGATACCCGTCGGGTACTTGAAAAGAGCTTCCCCGACTCGGCCCGCGCAAGCGCCGCTCCGCCAGAGTCCGCGCGCTGGTGGCAGTTCTGGCGTTAGCAGGCTACGTGGCGTCGCTGACGGGCTCCGCCGGCGCGCCGCTTGGGCGATGATCGCGCGTCACCCACTGAAGCGCGTCCTCGGCCAAACGGGTCATCGGCATCGGCGGAAGGCTGGCCCGCAGGCGCTTGCCGTAGCTTCTTGATACCAGCCGATCGTCGCAGATCACCAGCAGTCCCCGGTCGCTCTCCGACCGAATCAGGCGCCCGGCGCCCTGCTTGAGGGCCATCGCGGCTGCTGGCAGTTGAATCGCGCCAAATGGGTCGCCCCCCTGGCGACGCAATGCATCGCTGCGCGCACGAAGAACCGGATCATCGGGCGGGGTAAACGGCAGTTTGTCGATGACGACCAGTGACAACTGCTCGCCCACCACATCCACCCCTTCCCAGAAACTGGCTGATCCAATCAGCACCGGTGCGTTTGCCTGCCTGAACCGGACAAGCAGCTCGTGGCGTGGAATCTGGCCCTGGACCAGCAGTTCGATGGGATGGTGGGGGTCGGACCGAAGGCCCTGAAGAAGGGTGGATACCTGCTCAACCATGCGCAGACTGGTGCACAGCACAAACGCTCGGCCCCGGTTCGCGCGCAGCAGTGGCGCGATTGCGTGTGCCAGGCGTTCGGCGAATCCGGATGACGACGGGTCTGCGCAACCCGTTGGTACATAGAGCAGCGCCTGCTCGGGCGTATTGAACGGGCTGGGCCAGGTTTCGCAGCGCGCCTCCGTCAAGCCCAGCAGCGACGTGAAGTGCGAGAAGTCATCGGCCACGGCAAGGGTTGCTGATACAAACACCCAGGCGCGCGGCATGGCGTCGCGATGGCGCTGAAACACCTGCGCGAGCGAGAGAGGCGTCGCGTGAAGCGCAATGCCCGACGTGCCTGCCTCGGCCCACAGCACGGACTCGCTGGCGGACTGGTCACCATGCCCCGTGAGGGTATCGATCCAGTCACCTAGCAGACGCTCGAGCTCGATGGCACGCGCCGCGAGCCGCCCCAGCTCGGGGCCCCGCTCGGCCGACCTCTGCAGCGGCTCGCGTAGCGCACGAACCGCTTCGATCACCAGCACGGTGGCCTCGCTGAACCCAGAATTCGCCGCCAGCCGATCCCGATCAAGTCGACCGTTGCCCGCCACCGCAAGCCGCCACTCCCGAATCTGCTGCTCAAGTCGGCGGCTGAGCAGTATCCAGTCGGCGGCGTCAGACGCTGTGGCGAGTCCCTCGCGCATCGCGTCGCGCGTGAGATCGATCAGCTGACGACTCGATACCGATCGACCAAAAAACTGATTCGCGACTTCGGGAAGCTGATGCGCCTCATCGAAGATGATGGCCTGTGCGGTAGGTAGCAGGTCAGCGACCCCTTCATCGCGCAAAGCCAGGTCCGCACAAAGCAGGTGATGATTGACCACCACGAGATCCGCCTCCAGCGCGGCCTGCCGGGCCTTGAAGACAAAGCACTCGCGGATATCCGGGCAATCCTGCCCCAGACAGTTCTCGCGCGTTGACGTGGCCTTGGCCCACGCGGGAGCATCCTCGGCAATGCCCGGCGCCTCGCTTCGGTCACCGGTCATCGAGATCGCAGCAAAGCGGTCGATGCGATGCAATACCGCGATATCCTCGCGCCGCTCAAAGCGCCCCTCCTCGAGGTTTCGCCTGAGGTGATAGCGGCACACATAGTTTGAGCGGCCCTTCAGCAGCGCGACTCGGGTGCCCAGCTGCAATGCCTCGCGAACCCTCGGCAGATCCCGATGAAACAATTGGTCCTGAAGCGTTCGGGTGCCGGTACTGATCAGCACCATCCCGCCCGACAGCAGCGCAGGCACCAGATAGCCGAAAGTTTTTCCGATTCCAGTGCCCGCTTCAGCAACCAGCGTGGACTGAGCCGCGATGGCCTCGCCCACCGCCTGGGCGAACGCTATCTGCGACTCGCGCCGCCGGTAGCCGGGCTGCGAGCGGGCGATCTCGCCACCGGATCCAAACGCCCCCGAGATTCGATCGAAAAAGACCTCGCGACGGTCGCCCACGTCAGGCAGGAACGTCAGGAACCAGCCGCATCTGCAGCAGCGCGATGGTGTCGCGGATCTGCAGCCGGCGCTTCTTCAGACGCCTCAGCTGGAGCTCATCCAGCGTACCCTGCGGGCCGACGGAATCAATCATTGCATCAAGCCCCTGGTGCTCAAGCTGCAATTCGATGATTCGCCTGCGTAAGGTCTCGATGTCGTCGAGGTCATTCATTGAGGGAAATTTTTACGCGAATGTCGGGCTCGATGATACTTCTGCGCTCCGTCGCCGACAATGAAAGTCTGATGACATCAGGCGCCTGAACTGTTTTGCCCGACCGGGGGTGCGCGCATCGATGCCGCTGGAAAAAACAGCCGGGTGAGCGCACTGTCATGCACTGGCGACGCGCCGCTGGACGGCTGATCGCCAAACCGGCGCCAGTCCGACACCCAATAGATGTGGTCGCATAGCTCACGCAGGCCAAGCGTCTCGCGGTCACCGATCAGGATGCCCTGTGTGCGAAGCCCCTGATT
This sequence comes from Betaproteobacteria bacterium, assembly GCA_016868375.1. Classification (GTDB taxonomy): domain Bacteria; phylum Pseudomonadota; class Gammaproteobacteria; order Burkholderiales; family Burkholderiaceae_E; genus SYIM01. The sequence continues at coordinate 11,499 of VGHA01000024.1, forward strand.
CGCGTGCGCATCGCGAAGCCGACCCAACACCTGCGCCGTCACACCGAACTCGCCGTCCGACGCAATGAGAAGATCCGCATCGCGCCATGCTTCGCGCTGCAGGTCGGCAAGCGCTGATTCAATCGGCTCCGCGATGTCGGTGCCGCCATGGAAACTGTTGCCAAGCATGCGGGCAAGTGCGATCAACCCATCCGCGTCCGCACCCATCGACACCCTGTGTACCTGACCGGGCCCGCTGAACGCGTAGACCAGACAGCCCCGCCGTTGCCGGCCTGCGCTGCGCATTGCCTCGAGCACCACCGCCTTCGCCACGCGCTCGGCAGCACCGGTCATCGATGAGGAGGTATCCAGGCAGACAATGATCGGGCCCTGCTGCAGCCGCGGCTGCTCGAGGTGATGCGTACGATCCTCCTCGACTGCCAGCGGCGTCCGCAGCCGAATGCGCTCAAGGTCGCGCACCGACAGCGCAAGCAGCGTTCCCTCCGACAGGCGGGCGGAAAAAAGACGCTTGAGGCGGCGGACGCGCGTCCCATCGCTTTGCTGGCGACGCGACAGCATCCATTCCGAAGACAGAACACGTTCAAGCGCGGCCGACCGGCAGATTCCGTCTGGCTCGCCGGACTCGCGAAACAGCGGTTGAATCTGCCAGCGCGTGTGATCGACCTTCTGCCGCGCCTGCGCGCGAGGGCTGCGCATGGCCCTGACCTCATGCTCACAGTCGGCCACCTGTCGCCGCCCCAGCGATCGGATCAGGGACGACAGACCCGGCAACTCGCGAAGACTTGCGTGGGCTGCAAGCACCTGTTGCCACCCCTCACTGCGCAACACGCCACGCGCTTCGCTCCATCGCGCCAGGCTCGCAACGCCGTCGAGCGACTCGAAGACCTTCAGCACCGCTTCAAGATCTGCCCGCTCGATTTCCCACTGCTCGGCAAACGCAGCCACCAGCGCGGCGATTGCCTTGTCCACCCCGCCCTGCGCAGCGAGTCTTGCCAGTGAGTCCAGATGCCATAAAAAGCTTCGGAGCAGCTGAATGCCCCACTCGGGCTGACCAGCGACCAGCGTTGCCAGCCCCATCCGGTCAATGACCCGCCCGAAGGCCTGGCTGACCGCATGGCCTGGCCAGCGCTCGCAATTGATATCCCCCGCAAAAGGGTTGGCCGCACGGTTGAACGCCTGAACCGCGTGATGCAGCCATGCGAGCCGGTCATACAAAGCGCCGTGTGAGTTGATCAGGGCCGGCAGCCACAGCGCGCGATCCAGCCCGGCCAGCCAATCGAAATCGCGTTCAATCGAGACTGTGTCAAAGCGATCAAGCGGGGCGATGGCGGTCATGGCATGTCGGGCACAGCCACGGGATCGGGCCGCCGTCCCTCATCAGACTCTGCCAGCGGCAACGCCTCAAACCCAGCCCGGGCCGCCACCAACCGCTCTCTGGCACGACGCACGGCTTCAACCGATTGCGCAAATGTCTCAAGCGCCCGCATTACCAGACTGGGCTCGATCCAAAGCGATTGGGACAGACGAGCCTGCAGCCTTTCTGCGTGAGCAGTCGCGTCGGCAAGCCAGTGATCCACGCGATCAATCACCTCTGATATCTGGGCCACCCGCGCGGCAATATGGGCAGGACTGTATCGGCGCGCTCGGCTGAACGCAGACAGTCGAGGCGCACCGTCCGATAGCGCGGTCGAGTCCGCGCCAGCCAGGCGACGCGCCATGGCAAGCTTGCCCGAGTCATCGAAAGCAAGCTCTCCTGCGGACTGCTCGACTTCAAGCTGCTGCGAAAACGCATCCGCAGTTTGCTCGAGCCATATCGGATCCAGCGCCTGATCGGCACCCAGCCACGCAAGCAGCCAGGCTTCAAAACCTTTGACCTGCGCTGTGGTGGCTGGCAACAACCAGCGTAATACGGCCAGATGTTCCAGACCCACTTCGGGGGCATCGTCCAACCAGGCCGCTGCTCTCAGCACGCGTGCCGCACGAACCCAGCGGCGATCCGAGATCGTGAGCCCCGTTTCAAGAAGCGACTCGCGCAATGCGACGAACGCTTCGATCACAACCCCACCAAGGCCGATATCGGCCGCGCCGATGTCGGTTGCGCGAACATCGGCGGGATCAAGCCGCCAGGGCGGCTCTCCAACGGGCTGATGCGACTGAACCAGCAACGCCTGAAACGATGCGTCGGTCACCGGTAGAACGTCGCACCGAAACAGGAAGCGATCCTGAAACGCAAGCATTGCCTCGTCATCGGGGAGTTCGTTGCTGGCCGCTACGAGACAGGCCAGCGGCACAGGGATTCGCTTTGCCCCCTGATCAAACACCCGCTCATTCAGTATCGCAAGCAGCGCATTCAGAATCGCCGAGTTGGCCTTGAACACCTCGTCGAGAAACGCCACGTCGGCGGCAGGCAGGTAGCCGTCAATCTCGCGCTCATACCGGCCATGATCGAGCGCCTCAAGCGACAGCGGTCCGAAGAGCTCTTCGGGAACGGTAAACCTGGTGAGCAGACGCTCGAACCATCGCCCACCCACAAGACCGTGAAGCCGGCGCGCGAGCGCGCTTTTCGCCGTACCCGGCGGACCGATCAGCAGCACATGCTCGCCGCTTAGCAGCGCCAGCAGCAGCGCGCGGGCCTGATCTTCCCGCTCAAGCAACCCCTGCGACAGCCAACGGATCGTTTCGCGCAGCGTGTGGCGCGAGAGCGATTTGCCAGCTCGGTCGTCGCGACTGACCATGGCAGATTCGCTTTACGCGAGCGCCGTGGTCACCCCGCGACGCGGCGCTTCGAGGTACTCGCGGCTCTGCATCTCGGCGATTCGGCTGACCGTACGGTGGAATTCGCCCGCCATGGTTCCTTGCGTGTAAAGCGCCTCGGGCGGACACTCGGCGGACAGGATCAGTTTCACCTTCTGATCATAAAGCACGTCCACCAGCCACACGAATCGCCTGGCCTCCGAGGCCATCGCCGGCGTCATCCGCGGCACGTCAGACAGCACAACGGTATGAAAGCGGGTGGCAAGCTCCAGATAATCGTTCTGCGACCGCGGCCCGCCACAGAGCCTCGCAAAATCAAACCACACCACGCCACCTGCCCGACGAAGCGCGCGGACCTCGCGGTTTTCGATGTTGAGAACGGGCGACTCGTCAGCTGTCTCAGCCAGCGATTCGAAAGCCACGGTCAGCGCCTTCAATGCGCGCTCGCCCAGCGGCGTGTGGTAGGCCTCGATCCGCGATAGCGACAGCCTGCGATAGTCCTGCCCTGCGTCCAGCCGCAGACAATCAACGTTCTGATGAATCAGCGCGATCGCGGGCAGAATACGATCTCGATGCAGGCCGTCTGGATACAGATCGTCGGGCCGGTAGTTTGATGTCATGACGAAACAGACGCCCTGTGCGAACAGTCCGCGCAGGAGGCGCTCAAGAATCATCGCATCCGCAATGTCGGACACGTGGAACTCGTCGAAGCAGATGACTCGGTGACGCTGGGCGACACGCCTGGCGAGCTCATCGAGGGGATCTGCACGGCGCTTCAACGATTCAAGCTCGCGGTGCACGGCCCGCATGAACTCGTGGAAGTGCAGCCGGGTTTTTCGAACAGGCCCGACCGCACCATAAAAGCAGTCCATGACGAAGCTCTTGCCGCGGCCAACGCCACCCCACAGCCAGACGCCCCGGACTGAACGGGGGGCGCGACCCAGCATCCGACCAAGCATCCGACCAAGCAGCCCCGCTGGTCGATCGCCCGCCGCCGCCAGCTCGCCTGCGAGCTGCTGCAGGCGGGCGACTGCCGCACGCTGAGCGGGATCGTCGGTAAAGCCGCGTGCCGCCAGCGCGCGCTCATACGCCTCGACGATCACAGAGCCGGACATCGTTGCAGACAGTGCAGCGGTCACCCGTTCAGCGCGCGATTATCGGTGGCGGCAAGCGCGGCCTCGCGCATCACCTCCGAGAGCGATGGATGCGGATGGCAGATCCGGCCGATATCTTCCGCCGAGGCCTTGAACTCCATGGCGAGAACCGCTTCGGCAATCAGATCGGAGGCATTGGAGGCCACGATATGCACGCCCAGCACCTCGTCGGTTTTGGCGCAGGCGAGCACGCGCACAAAACCCGCCGATGCGCCTGTGCCCAGCGCGCGTCCGTTGGCGGCAAACGGGAACTGGCCACTCTTGAATTCGCGACCGGCGGCCTTGAGCTGCTGTTCAGTCTGCCCCACCCAGGCAATTTCGGGCGAGGTGTAGATGACCCAGGGAATGCAGTTGTAATCGATATGCGGCTTTTGACCGGCAATGAGTTCGGCAACCAATACGCCCTCATCTTCGGCTTTGTGGGCAAGCATTGGCCCACGCACCACATCGCCAATCGCCCAGATTCCCGGCACCGCAGTGCGGCACGCGTCATCAACGGGAATGAATCCCCGCGCATCAGTGGCCAGACCCACGCTATCCAGCCCGAGCGCTTCGGTGTTGGGAACCCGGCCTACGGAGACAATCAAACGGTCGCACTTCAGGGTCTGAGCCTGCCCCGACGAATCCGTCCAGGCAATGCTGACACCAGCGCCCTCGCGTTTGACCTCGCCAATTTTCGCGCCGAGATGAATCGCGAGCCCCTGCTTGGTGAACTGCTTCCAGGCCTCCTTGCGAACGGCCTCGTCGGCTGCGGCCAGGAACTCGGGTAACGCCTCGAGAATCGTGACCTGGCTGCCGAGCCGGCGCCAGACCGACCCAAGTTCCAGCCCAATCACGCCCGCGCCAATGACGCCGAGGCGTGCAGGCACGTCGCCCAACGCAAGCGCACCCTCGTTGTCACAGATCACCTGGTTGTCGACTGAAATGGACGGCAGATGGCGTGCCTTGGAGCCTGTAGCCAGGATGACCTGCGACGCGTCACAGGAGATCGGCTCGCCCTCGCCGCTTACCTCGACGATAAAGCGGCCGTCTCTTGAGCCGGCCAGCCGGCCATGTCCTTTGAGCCAGGTGATCTTGTTCTTTCTGAACAGGAACTCAATGCCCTTAGTCATCTTCGAGACGATGCCATCCTTGCGCGCCATCATCTTGCCGATGTCGACGCTGGCGCCCTTCACGACAATGCCGTGATCGGCCGCATCGTGCTGCATCGACTCAACCATCTCGGACGATGCGAGCAACGCCTTCGACGGAATACAGCCCACATTTAGGCAGGTGCCGCCCAGAGCCAGTTCGCCGCGCGGGTTACGCCACTGTTCAACGCAGCCCACCTTCATGCCAAGCTGTGCGGCACGAATCGCAGCAATGTAGCCGCCCGGCCCGGCGCCAATGACGATCAGATCAAAAGTCTGTGACATGGTGATTCCCGTCGATCAGATATCGAGCAGCAGACGTGACGGATCTTCCAGCACGTCCTTGATTGCCACCAGGAACAGCACCGCCTCGCGACCGTCAATAATTCTATGGTCGTAAGACATGGCGAGATAGTTCATCGGGCGAATCACGATCTGACCGTTTTCCACCACCGCGCGATCCTTGGTGGCATGCACGCCAAGAATGGCTGACTGCGGCGGATTGATGATGGGCGTTGACAGCATCGACCCGAACACGCCGCCGTTACTGATCGAGAACGTCCCGCCCGCCAGCTCTTCGATACCAAGCTTGCCGTCCTGCGCCCGCTTGCCAAAGTCTGCGATGGCCTTTTCGGTCTGCGCGAAGCTCAGCTGGTCGGCGTCGCGAAGCACCGGTACCACCAGGCCCCGCGGCGACCCAACCGCAACCCCGATATCGAAGAAGCCGTGGTACACGATGTCGGACCCATCGATCGAGGCATTCACGATCGGGTATTTCTTCAGCGCGTGAACCGCCGCCTTCACAAAGAAGGACATGAAGCCCAGCCGAACGCCATGATCCTTCTCGAACCGGTCCTGGTACTTCTTGCGAAGATCCATCACCGGCTGCATGTTCACTTCGTTGAAGGTTGTCAGAATCGCATTGGTGGCCTGCGATTGCAGCAGCCGCTCAGCCACCCGCTGGCGCAGCCGCGACATCGGTACCCGCTGCTCGGGCCGGCCTTCAGTAAGGTGCGACAGATCCACCGGTGCCTTCACCATCGGCAATCCACCGCTGGGCACGCCTGTTGGGATGGCCGGGCCCGGCGAAGGCGCGGCAGCCTGCGCAGCCACCGCCCCCATCACATCGCCCTTGGTGATCCGACCATCGCGACCGGAGCCCGCCACCTGCGCAGCAGACAGGCCGGTCTCGGCCATCATCTTGGCCGCGGCAGGCATCGCAACACCCGCCTTCGCCTGGGACGCAGCCGGCGCGGCAACCGCCGCGGCCGCTGGAGCGGCTGCGGGTGCGGCCACCGGTGCCGCTGCGGCGCCTGCAGCGGCTTCGGTATCAATGGTGGCAATCACTTCGCCCGACACCACAGTGGCGCCGTCGGCCTTCTGCACCGACACCAGCACCCCGGCTGACGGGGCGGGCAGTTCGAGAACCACCTTGTCGGTTTCAATGTCGATCAGGTTTTCGTCGCGGGCCACCGCGTCACCCGGCTTCTTGTGCCACTGCAGCAGGGTTGCCTCGGCAACCGATTCGGACAGCTGCGGAACTTTGACTTCAATCAGAGCCATCGGAAATCTCCGGTATCTGTGTTTGTATTGGAATTCATGTGTGCGCGCGCGTGGGCCACGCCGAAGGACGTGGCCCGTGCACGGAATGAACGCTTCAGCTGGCTTTACGACTACGTGAGCGCGTTTCGCCAAACGCCGCAGCGATCAGATCTTTCTGCTGAGCGTAGTGCTTGTCGTAGTAGCCCACCGCTGGCGAGGCCGAGGCCGGGCGACCTGCGTAGGTGAGCGTCTGGCCCTCGCGAAGCACTTCACCAAGGTGATGCTGGACGTAGAACCAGGCACCCTGATTTTGCGGCTCGTCCTGACACCACACGACCTGCGTGGCGGCGCTGAACTTGCGCATTTCGGACTCGAACGCCTTGTGCGGGAACGGATACAGCTGCTCGACCCGCAACAGCGCCACGTCATCGAGCTTGCGCTCACGGCGCGCCGCCAGCAGGTCGTAGTAGACCTTGCCTGTGCAGACCACCACACGCTTGACCTTCTTGGCGTCGATCGACGAATCGGTTTCGCCGATCACGGTGCGGAACTCGCCCTTCGCCAGATCGTCGAGGCTGGACACTGCCTCTTTGTTTCGAAGCAGCGACTTGGGCGTAAACAGCACCAGGGGCTTGCGGAACATGCGAACCATCTGACGCCGCAACACATGGAAGATCTGAGCCGGCGTGGTGGGCTGGCACACCTGCATGTTGTGCTCGGCGCACATCTGCAGGAAGCGCTCGATGCGGGCCGAGGAGTGCTCTGGCCCCTGGCCTTCATAGCCATGCGGCAACATCATGGCGAGACCGCAGGCCCGCCCCCACTTGGTTTCGCCTGAGGAAATGAACTGGTCGATGACCACCTGCGCGCCGTTCACAAAATCGCCGAACTGCGCTTCCCAGACGACCAGGGTATTCGGTTCGGCGGTGGCGTAGCCGTATTCGAACGCGAGCACCGCCTCCTCGGACAGGACCGAGTCAATAACGATGAACTGTCCCTGCTTGTCGCTGACGAATTGCAGCGGAATATAGGCTCCCTGATCCCATTTTTCACGCGCCTGGTCGTGCAGCACCGAATGCCGATGGGTGAAGGTGCCGCGTCCGGAGTCCTGGCCTGACAATCTGACCCCATAGCCCGCCGACACCAGCGACGCGAAGGCCAGATGCTCACCCATGCCCCAGTCAAGCGGCAAGTCGCCATTAGTCATGGCGCGCCGGTCCGACACCACTTTTTCGACCAGCGGGTGAAGCTTGAATCCCGCAGGAATCGTGGTGATCCGCTCGCCGAGGCGCTTCAGCTCGGCCCGGGGTAGCGCGGTATCAGCGGAATCTGTCCATTTCCGATTGAGAAACGGCAGCCAGTCCACCGCAAACTTGCTTTTGAAGTTGGTGATGACCGGGTCAAAGGTGTTTTTACCTTCGTCCATCGCCGCGCGGAATTCGGCAACAAAGCGATCACCGTCCGGAGCGCTGATGACACCCTGCGCGGCCAGCTTATCCACATAAAGCTTTCGGGTGCCCGGGTGCAAGCCAATACGCTTGTACATCATCGGCTGCGTGACCGCTGGCGTGTCCTGCTCGTTATGGCCGAGCTTGCGGAAGCAGACGATATCGACCACGACGTCTTTGCGGAACTGCTGGCGGAAATCCAGGGCCAGCTGAGCGGCATACACCACCGCTTCAGGGTCATCGCCGTTGACATGCAGCACCGGCGCTTCGATCAGTTTCGCGACGTCGGTGCAATAGATGGTCGAGCGTGTATCGCGCGGATCAGAGGTGGTAAAGCCGATCTGGTTGTTGATGACGATGTGCACGGTGCCGCGCGTGCCGTAACCGCGTGTCTGCGCAAGGTTCAGGGTCTCCATGACCACGCCCTGCCCCGCAAATGCGGCGTCACCATGGACCAGGATGGGCAGCACCTGGTCACCATTGCGGTCACCGCGACGCACCATCCGCGCCTTGGACGAGCCCGCCACCACCGGGTTCACAATTTCGAGGTGCGACGGATTGAACGCCAGCGACACGTGAACCGGGCCGCCCGGCGTCGATAGATCGCTGGAGAAACCGTTGTGATACTTGACGTCGCCCGACGGCAGGTCGTCCGCGTGCCGACCTTCGAACTGGGCAAACAGGTCGCCAGGCATTTTGCCAAGCACATTCACCAGAACGTTGAGACGACCACGATGGGCCATGCCGATGACGATTTCCTCGACGCCCGACTCGCCGGCCCGCTGGATCAGTTCGTCCATCGCCGCAATGAAGCTTTCGCCGCCTTCGAGCGAGAATCGCTTCTGGCCGACATACCGGGTATGCAGATACCGCTCGAGCCCCTCGGCTGCGGTGAGGCGTTCGAGGATGCGTTTTTTCTTGTCGGCTGAGAAATTTGCCTTCGCGCGGCTGGACTCAAGACGTTCCTGCATCCAGCGCGTCTGCGCGGGATCGGTCATGTGCATGAACTCGGCGCCGATCGAGCCGCAATACGTCTCGTGAAGTGCGCGCACGATTTCGCGCAAGGGCGCCGTGTCAAACCCAAAGTAGGTGTTGGCGGCCGAGTAGATGTTGGCGTGGTCACCTTCAGTGAAGTCGTAAAACGCCGGTTCGAGTTCGGGGATGGAGGGGCGCTCCTGGCGCTTGAGCGGATCAAGATCGGCCCAGCGATTGCCCAGGAACCGATAAGCGGCCACCAGCTGTTGAACGAACACCTGCTTGCGTGCCGAGGACGCATCACCGCCCATGAGCCGCGGACGCAGGGTGCCTTCCCGCGAGCGCTCCGCGAAAGACTGCACGATGGGCGCATGCGCAATGTCGGGCGACTGGGCGCTGCCGTCGGCGGCAGGCACCATCTGCATGTTGTCGAAATACTGCCGCCAGGTGTCAGGCACCGAGCCGGGGTTCTTGAGGTAGCTCTCGTAGAGCTCCTCGAGGTAGGGCGCATTGGCGCCAAAAAGATAGGCGTTGGTCTGGAAGGCCTTCATCATCGCGCGTCACCTTTCTTATGAACGAGCTTCTCGTTTAAGAGGCCCGATGCCAGCCGAGAGAGACTGACACCGGCGGCTCGATTCCGGCTTCCGGAGTATCGAACCGTGACTTGATCGCGGGCCCGCTAAGAACGAAACTCGCGCAAGATTCAAAATGTTACACCGCGATCGGGCGGGCGTGCACCCCCCGATCGCCTGCCGGTGCGTTAACGGATATCGCGGCGCACCGAGCCGTTGTAGAGCTGGCGCGGACGGCCAATTTTCTGGTCGGGGTCACTGATCATTTCAGCCCACTGGGCAATCCAGCCCACCGTGCGGGCCAGCGCGAAAATGCAGGTGAACATGTCAGTGGGAATGCCGAGCGCACGCTGAACGATGCCCGAGTAGTAGTCAACGTTCGGATAGAGCTTGCGCTGAACGAAATAATCATCTTCCAGCGCGATCTGCTCGAGCTTCATCGCGATCTTGAGAAGCGGATCGTTCTCAAGCCCAAGCTCCTCCAACACTTCGTAGCAGGTTTCGCGCATCAGCTTGGCACGGGGGTCGTAGTTTTTGTAGACGCGGTGACCAAAGCCCATCAGCTTCACGTTCGACGACTTGTCTTTGACCTGCCGAATGAACTCGCCGATCTTCTCAACGCCACCCGCGCGCTGCAGTTCATCGAGCATGACCAGGCACGCCTCGTTGGCGCCGCCGTGCGCAGGGCCCCAAAGCGTGGCAATGCCAGCCGCGATACAGGCAAACGGGTTGGCCCCCGACGAACCCGCCAGCCGCACCGTGGAGGTTGACGCATTCTGCTCGTGATCGGCATGCAGAATGAGAATGCGATCAAGCGCCTTCACCAGCACCGGGTTCGGTGTGTATTCCTCACAGGGTGTTCCGAACATCATCCGCATGAAGTTAGCCGTGTAGCTCAGGTCATTCTTCGGATACATGAACGGCTGGCCAATGGAGTATTTGTAGGCCATGGCCACCAGCGTCGGCATCTTCGCGACCAGGCGGATCGACGAAATCATCCGGTGCTCAGAGTTCGAGATGTCGAGTGAGTCGTGATAGAACGCGGACAGCGCGCCCACGCATCCCACCAGCACCGCCATCGGATGCGCATCGCGCCGGAAGCCCTGGAAAAATCGTGTCATCTGCTCATGCACCATGGTGTGGTGCATGACCGTCCAGTTGAAATCCTTGCTCTGCTTGGCGTCGGGAAGGTCGCCGTTCAGCAGCAGGTAGCAGGTATCAAGGTAATCGCACTTCTCGGCAATCTGCTCGATGGGATAGCCGCGATACAGGAGTTCACCCTTGTCGCCATCGATATAGGTGATTTTGGATTCGCAGGCCGCCGTGGACAGGAAGCCCGGGTCAAAGGTGAACTTTCCAGTGGCCCCGTAAAGCTTTCTGATGTCAATGACATCGGGTCCTGTGGCACCCGAATGGACCGGAAATTCGATCGACGGCGTGCCGTCGCTGAACGAGAGAGTCGCTTTCTTGGTTGTGGTCATAGTCGAAATCCTTTGCGTTCATCGGCAACCCGGACCTGCAGGCCGAGATCGGGCCGTATGCTAACAGCGCCTGAGCATTTCCAGCACCCGCTGCGTCTCGCTCCCGCCCTTCAGTGAAGCGCCGTCAGACCGTTCGAGCAGCAGATCGAGTAACTCGTTGTCAGGCAAATCGAGCAGCTGATCGAGCCCGACGACCATTGCCTCATCCAGCTGGTCGCCGTGGCGCGCGAAAAATCGCTCAAGAACGAGGTCGTTCTCGAGCAGCCCGCGACGGGCGCGCCAGCGCAACCTGCGCAGACGTGCATCATCGATCGAGCCGCGCTGATCAACCCCGGTGATTGGTTCCATGATGGCTTGTTGGCCAGGGGGTCAGACCGCGCGCCGAACCATCAACTCCTTGATCTTGCCGATCGCCCGGGTGGGATTGAGCCCCTTCGGACAGACGTCGACGCAGTTCATGATGGTGTGGCACCGGAACAGACGGTACGGGTCTTCAAGATTATCGAGCCGCTCGCTGGTCGCCTGGTCGCGGCTGTCGGCGATGAAGCGATAGGCCTGCAACAGCCCTGCGGGACCCACGAACTTGTCGGGGTTCCACCAGAACGACGGGCAGGAGGTGGAACAGCAGGCGCACAGGATGCACTCGTAAAGGCCGTCCAGTTCTTCGCGCTCGGCCGGCGACTGCAGACGCTCTTTCTCGGGCGGCGGCGTGTCGTTGATCAGAAACGGGCTGACCGAGTGATACTGCTTGAAGAACTGTGTCATGTCGACGATCAGGTCGCGGATGACTGGCAGGCCCGGCAGCGGCTTGAGAACGATCGGCTCTTTCAGGTCGCGCAGGTTGGTGATGCACGCGAGCCCGTTCTTGCCGTTGATGTTCATCGCGTCCGAACCGCATACCCCTTCGCGGCACGAGCGCCGGAAGGACAGCGAATCATCGACATCGGTTTTGATGCGCATCAGCGCGTCGAGCAACATCTTGTCAGTGGGCAGCAGCTCCACCTCGATGTTTTGCATGCGCGGCTTGTCGTCGCGGTCGGGGTCATAGCGATAAATTGAAAACCGAACGACACGCTTTCCCTGTGCCGCAGCGGCCAGGCTTTGGGGACTTTCTACAACTGCGTTCATGGCTGCTCCGCAAATTCCGTTAAGAGGCGTAATCGTTGCCGGGTTAGAACGTACGCGCCTTGGGCTTGAAAGTTTCCACCGTAAATGGCTTCATGTTCACCGGCTTGTACTCCAGCCGATCGCCTTCCGAGAACCACAGTGAATGCTTGATCCAGTTCGCGTCATCACGCACGGGGAAATCACGATGGGCGTGCGCGCCACGACTTTCCTTGCGCGCGTCCGCAGACACGATGGTGGCCTTGGCCGTTTCAATGAGGTTGTCGACTTCGAGCGCTTCAACCCGCGCGGTGTTGAATACCTTCGACTTGTCCTTAATGTGAATGCGGCCCACCCGCTCGCCAATTTCGTTGATTTTGCTGACACCCTCAGCGAGCAGATCCGAAGTACGAAACACGCCGCAGTGCGCCTGCATCGTCTTGCGGATGTCGTTGGCAACGTCCTGCGCGTTCTCGCCCGAACTCGAGCCCTGGAGGCGAGCCAGCCTGGCCAGGGTGGCGTCGCCGCCGTCTGCCGGCAACGGCTTGTGCTCGGAGGCACGGCGGTTCTCACTGACGATGTGATTGCCCGCAGCCCGCCCAAACACCACCAGATCAAGCAGCGAGTTGGTACCCAGGCGATTGGCACCGTGCACTGATACACAGGCGCACTCGCCGATCGCGTAAAGCCCGTTGACAATCGAGTTGGGATTGCCGTTCTTGGGCACCACCACCTGACCATGGATGTTGGTGGGAATGCCACCCATCTGGTAGTGAATGGTGGGCACCACCGGGATCGGATCGCGAATCGGGTCGACGTTGGCGAACTTGATGGCGATCTCGCGAATGGACGGCAGCCGCTTCATGATCGTATCGGCGCCCAGGTGGTCGAGCTTCAACAGAACATGATCGCCGTCGGGGCCGCAACCACGGCCTTCCTTGATCTCCTGGTCCATTGAGCGCGACACGAAGTCGCGTGGCGCAAGGTCTTTCAGTGTGGGCGCGTAACGCTCCATGAAGCGCTCACCGTGCTTGTTCAGCAAAATGCCACCCTCGCCGCGCACCCCCTCGGTGATCAGCACCCCGGCACCGGCCACGCCGGTGGGATGGAACTGCCAGAACTCCATGTCTTCCAGGGGAATACCGGCGCGAGCCGCGATACCCATGCCATCACCGGTATTGATGAAGGCATTGGTTGACGCAGCCCAGATACGTCCCGCACCGCCAGTGGCGAACACGGTGGTCTTTGACTCGAAAATCATGACCTCGCCGGTTTCCATTTCGAGCGCCACAACGCCTACGCAGTCACCTTCCGCATCGCGGATGATGTCTAGCGCCATCCACTCCACGAAAAACTGCGTGCGCGCCTGCACGTTGCGCTGATAGAGGGTGTGAAGGAGTGCGTGACCCGTGCGATCAGCCGCCGCGCACGCGCGCTGAACGGGCTTCTCACCAAAGTTGGCGGTGTGACCCCCAAACGGCCGCTGGTAGATCGTCCCATCGGGGTTGCGGTCAAAGGGCATGCCAAAGTGCTCGAGCTCATACACAACCTTGGGCGCCTCGCGGCACATGAACTCGATTGCGTCCTGGTCACCCAGGTAATCCGACCCCTTGACGGTGTCGAACATGTGCCAGTACCAGTTGTCTTCGCTCATGTTGCCCAGCGATGCGCCAATGCCACCCTGCGCAGCGACCGTGTGCGAGCGCGTGGGAAATACCTTGGTGAGCACCGCCACGCTCCAGCCCGCCTGAGCGAGTTGCAGCGAACAGCGCATGCCGGCGCCACCTGCGCCTATGATGACCGCATCAAACTTGCGACGCGGCAGATTGTTGGACAAATGGTTAAGGACGTCGGCCATCTCAGATGCTCCAGAGGATGTTGGCAGCCCAGATCACATAGGCAAACAGAACGACAATGGTGACCACCTGCAGTGTCAGTCTGACTGCGGTGGGCTTGATGTAATCCATGTAGATGTCACGCACGCCGATCCAGGCGTGCCAGGCGAGCGCCACAAAGGCCAGGACCGTCAACACCTTGATGAACGGGCCGGCAAACAGCGCCTTCCAGCTGGCCTGTGCAAGAGGCGGACCGAACAGAATCGCGAGCCCCAGCACGACGGTGTAAACAGCCAGCACGACCGCAGTGATGCGCTGTACCAGCCAATCCTTGAGGCCGTAGTGCGCCCCGACAACGATTCGCTTGGTTGTCATGTCAGAAAGCTCCGAACAGCTTGAGCGCGAAGACAAGCGTGAGCGACAGGCTGACGGCGAGAACAGCCAGGGACGACGTGCGCGCCTGGTCTTTTTCGGTGCCGACATGCAGATCGAGCAGCAGGTACCGGATGCCCGCGCAGAAGTGGTGCAGATAGCCCCAGATCAGGCCCAGAAAAACCAGCTTGATGAACGGGTTGCCCGCGAGTGCACGGAACTTCGCAAACGCCGCGTCGTTGCCAAGACTGATCTGCAGGCAATACAGGACAAAGGGCAGCCCGACCAGAAACAGCAGCGCGCCGCTGACGCGGTGAAGGATCGAGATGATCCCCGCGGGCGGCAGTCGGTACTGCAGGATTTGCCCGACATCGATGTTACGAAAACGCGGACGCGCGCCAGCAGCGCCCGCTCCTCTGGCATTTTCAGTCATTATTGTTTACCCCCGGTGCAAAACCCACATATTGTTACCCAAACCGAACCGGCTCACCAATCTGTCACAAATCGAGACTGCATCTAGCCCATCCCTGCCGGTTATCCAAGCTCGTTGTAGTAGTGGTGTCGTTCGGTCAGACACCATCCTCGACGGAACTCAACCGGCGCCTCGTCATACGTCTTTGAGACACGGTCAACCCGAAGCAGCGGCGTACCGGACTTCACATGAAGCACAGCCGCCACCCCCGCTGGCGCGGCCACCGCCTTGATCCGCTCTTCGGCGCGAATCATTCGCACCCCGAATTCAGCCTCGAGCAGCGCGTACAGTGGACCGCTGTAATTGGCCAGCCGCTCGGCCGTCAACCCCCGGAATCGGGCGCCCGGCAGCCAGATTTCATCGAGCACGGTGGGCTTGCCCTCAAGATCGAGCACCCGGTGCACCTGCACCAGCGGCTCGCCCGCCCGCAACTGAAGCACCCGGGCAATCTCGGCCGGCCCTCTCATCCGACGACATTCGATGACCTGGCTGCGCAACACCTGCCCCTGCACCGAGCGCTCGCCAGGCATGGAGGCACTGGGTTCGCCCGACAGTTCGGTCTGCGGAAGGTCATCAGGGCGAAGACGCAGAAATCGAAACTGCGTACGAACTTCCAGGTGAGACGCGACAAACGTGCCGCGCCCCTGCCTGCGCACCAGAAGATTGTTGGCCGCGAGCTCATCGATGGCCTTGCGCACCGTGCCCTGGCTGACGCGGTAACGCGCCGCCAGCTCAGTTTCGCTTGGAATCGGTTCACCCGGTTTCCACTCGCCCGCCTGCAATCGCTTGGTCAGCAGGGTCTTGATCTGACGATAAAGCGGCGCGAAACGCGGCGTTACCTGATCATCGGCCGCCGCAGGCAGATCCTCGAGCTCAATGGAAGGAGACGTTGCCATCGTCGGGATTTCAGCACACCTCGCCCCCTCGAGTCCAGTCACTAATGTCTTGTATAAGACATAACACCAGATTGACAGTGCGCCAGCCCGGGCCTACACTAACCGTAGCGTTCCAGCCAGCCGCCGGCGGGCGCCCTCGCGCCGCCCCGGCCCAGACTTCCAACCGAACCGGACTCGAGAGGCTTTCCCCATGGCAAACCCCCCAAAGCGAATTGCAGTCACCGGCGCAGCCGGACAGATCGGTTACAGCCTTCTGTTCAGACTCGCCAACGGCGACATGCTCGGCAAGAACCAGCCGGTCATTCTGCAGCTGCTTGACATCAGCGCAGCACTTCCCGCGGTCCGCGGGGTTGTCATGGAACTTGAAGATTGCGCGTTCCCGCTGCTGGCGGGCGTTGTGGTCACCGATGACCCGAAAGTTGCCTTCCGCGATGCCGACTACGCGCTCCTGGTTGGCGCGCGGCCCCGCAGCAAGGGCATGGAGCGCAAAGACCTGCTCGAGGCCAACGGCGCCATCTTCACGGGACAGGGTCGCGCGCTTGATGAGTGCGCAAGCCGCGATGTGAAAGTGCTCGTGGTTGGCAACCCGGCCAACACTAACGCCTACATCGCCATGAAGTCGGCACCAAGCCTGCCCAAGAAAAATTTCACCGCCATGCTGCGACTGGACCACAACCGGGCGCTGTCGCAGATCGCTGCACGCACCGGAAAACCGGTGGAAGCCATCGAAAAGCTCGCGGTCTGGGGTAACCACAGCCCCACCATGTATCCGGATTATCGCTTCGCAACCATTGGTGGACAGTCGGTCAAGGCCATGATCAACGACGAGGCCTGGAACCGCGACACCTTCATTCCCACGGTTGGCAAGCGGGGCGCCGCCATCATTGAGGCGCGCGGTTTGTCGTCGGCCGCATCAGCCGCCAACGCCGCAATCGATCACATGCGTGACTGGGTCCTGGGCACCGGCGACCGCTGGGTCACCATGGGTATTCCGTCTGACGGCAGCTACGGCATTCCCCAGGACACGATGTATGGTTTCCCGGTCACCTGCGCCAACGGCGAGTATTCCATGGTGCGCGGTCTCGATATCGACGATTTCAGCCGTCAGATGATGGACCGCACCCTTGCTGAACTCAACGAAGAACGCGAAGGCATCAAGCATCTGCTGGGTTGACATCGGGCCCCACAGGGCGAAATCAGGGAAGATGCGAACATGAGCCACTCGGCCGGTCGTAAGTTTCGAGAAGCGCTGGCGGCGGAAACACCGCTCCAGATACCCGGCGCCATCAACGCCAATCACGCGCTGCTTGCGCAACGTGCGGGCTTTCGTGCCATCTACCTGTCCGGAGGTGGCGTTGCGGCGGGCTCGCTGGGCCTGCCCGACCTGGGCATCTCCGGGCTGGATGATGTGCTCACCGATGTGCGCCGCATCACCGATGTCTGCGGTCTGCCCCTGCTGGTCGACGTCGACACAGGCTTTGGCAGTTCGGCGTTCAATGTGGCCCGCACCGTCCGGTCGCTCATCAAATTTGGCGCGGGCGCCATGCACATTGAAGATCAGGTTGGCGCGAAACGTTGCGGGCATCGTCCCGGCAAGGAAATCGTCAGCCTGCAGGAAATGGTTGACCGGATTAAAGCCGCAGTGGATGCGCGCACCGACCCCGATTTTTTCATCATGGCGCGCACCGATGCACTGGCCTCTGAAGGCCTGGATCGCGCTGTTGAACGCGCGGTAGCCTGCGTCGAAGCGGGTGCCGATGGCATCTTCCCTGAAGCCATGACCGAGCTGTCGATGTACAAGACCTTCCGGGATGCGGTGGGCGTACCCATCCTCGCCAACATCACTGAATTCGGCCAGACGCCGCTTTTCACGGTGAAAGAACTGGCCTCGGTCGACGTCGACATCGTTCTGTATCCGCTCTCTGCTTTCCGGGCTATGAACAAGGCGGCCGAACTCACCTATAAGACGCTTCGCACCGAAGGGTCGCAGCAGTCAATCATCGACACCATGCAGACCCGCAAAGAGCTGTACGACTCGATCGGCTACTGGGATTTCGAACGCAAACTTGACGAACTGTTCGCCAAAGGCAAGTAATTCGAGGGCGTCCCCATCCCTTTAAAGCGCGGCTCCCGGCACCGCACCAGTGTTCCAACGGAGATTTTCAATGTCAGCAGATGCAGCACCCGCCACCGGACCCAAACCCAAAAAATCCGTTGCGCTCTCCGGCGTACCGGCTGGAAATACCGCACTGTGCACAGTCGGCCGCAGCGGCAACGACCTGCACTACCGCGGCTATGACATTCTCGACATCGCCGAAGCCGCTGAATTCGAAGAAATTGCCTACCTGCTGGTGCACGGAAAGCTTCCCACGGCGTCGGAACTCTCTGGCTACAAGGCGAAGCTGAAGGCCCTGCGCGGCGTACCCGCCAACGTCAAGGCTGTGCTTGAGTGGCTTCCGGCATCGGCACACCCCATGGACGTGATGCGCACGGCGGTTTCGGCGCTTGGCTGCCAACTGCCTGAGAAAGACGATCACGCCGCACCCGGTGCGCGCGACATTGCGGATCAGCTGATGGCATCGCTCGGATCGATGGTGCTTTACTGGTATCACTACAGCCACAACGGCAAACGGATCGACGTTGAAACCGACGATGACTCCATCGGAGGGCACTTCCTGCATTTGCTCCATGGAAGAGAGCCGTCCGAGTTGTGGGTACGTGCCATGCACACATCGCTCAATCTCTACGCCGAGCACGAATACAACGCCTCGACATTCGCCGCCCGAGTGGTGGCGGGCACGGGTTCCGACATGCATTCCGCAATCACCGGCGCGATCGGTGCGCTGCGCGGTCCCAAGCATGGCGGTGCCAACGAGGTAGCCTTCGAGGTGCAGAAGCGTTATGACACGCCCGACGAGGCCGAGGCTGATATTCGTCGACGCATGGAGGCCAAGGAAGTCATC
Organism: Betaproteobacteria bacterium; assembly: GCA_016868375.1. GTDB lineage: Bacteria > Pseudomonadota > Gammaproteobacteria > Burkholderiales > Burkholderiaceae_E > SYIM01. Next base: position 30,197 of record VGHA01000024.1, read on the forward strand.
ATCGGATTTGGCCATCCGGTTTACACCATCGCCGATCCGCGCAACAAGGTCATCAAGGAAGTTGCACGCCGCCTATCCAAAGCTGGTGGTGACATGAAAATGTTCGACATCGCGGCGCGAATTGAAACCGTGATGTGGGACGCCAAGCGCATGTTCCCGAACCTCGACTGGTTCAGCGCGGTCAGTTACCACATGATGCGCGTGCCAACCAGCATGTTCACGCCGCTGTTCGTCATTTCCCGCACTTCGGGCTGGGCGGCGCATGTCATTGAACAGCGTATCGACAACAAGATCATCCGCCCAAGCGCGAACTACGTTGGGCCAGAAAACCGCAAGTTTGTTCCGATCGAAAAGCGTCGTTGACGCGCTCAATCAACCCACCCGTCCACCCGCTGAGGCCATCATGCCGCACAACGTGTTCAAGACCCTGAAGGACTTCAAGATGGAGTCCGGAAAGACTGGTAAGCTGTATTCGCTGCCGGCGCTCGCCCGCAAATTTCCCAACGTCAACCGTCTGCCCATATCGATTCGCATCGTTCTCGAGTCGGTGCTTCGCAACGTTGATGGCAAGAAGGTTACCGAGGCGCACGTCGAGCAGCTTGCCAACTGGAAACCCAACGCCGAGCGCATCGACGAGATCCCGTTCATCGTCGCGCGCGTCGTCCTGCAAGACTTCACCGGCGTTCCGCTGCTCGCCGACCTGGCAGCCATGCGCAATGTGGCCAGCGGCATGGGTCGCAATCCCAAGCGCATCGAACCGCTGGTGCCGGTCGATCTGGTGGTGGATCACTCGGTCATGATCGACCACTTCGGCAATTCAAAAGCGCTCGACCTGAACATGAAGCTCGAGTTCCAGCGCAATCGCGAGCGCTATCAGTTCATGAAGTGGGGCATGCAGGCGTTCGACACCTTCGGTGTTGTGCCACCTGGGTTCGGTATCGTGCATCAGGTCAACCTCGAATATCTGGCCCGCGGCGTGCATCGCAATGCCGATAAGGTGTATTACGCCGACTCGCTGGTGGGCACCGATAGCCATACCACCATGATCAATGGCATTGGCGTGGTGGGCTGGGGCGTGGGGGGCATCGAGGCCGAGGCTGGCATGCTCGGTCAACCGGTGTATTTCCTGACGCCCGATGTGGTGGGCGTTGATCTGTCGGGCCGTCTGCTCGAGGGCGTCACCGCAACCGACGTGGTACTGACGATCACCGAAATGCTGCGCAAGGCCAAGGTGGTCGGCAAGTTCGTTGAGTTCTTCGGTGAAGGCACCGAGCGTCTGTCAGTCACCGACCGCGCAACGATCGCCAACATGGCGCCCGAATACGGCGCAACCATGGGCTTCTTCCCGGTTGACGACAAGACCATCGAATACTTCGAAGGCACCGGCCGCAAAACCTCCGAAATCGACGCATTTAAAAGCTGGTTCAAGGCCCAGGGCATGTACGGCGTCCCCAAGTCCGGGCAGCTTGATTACTCCACGGTGCTCAAGCTCGATCTCGGCTCGGTCGTTCCGTCGCTCGCGGGTCCGAAGCGTCCGCAGGATCGAATCGAAATCGGCAAGGTCGCATCGACGTTTGCCGACCTTTACTCCAAGCCTGCAGGCAACAACGGCTTCAATCTGCCCGCCGACTCGCTCGACACCGCCCACAAAACCGCCGATGGCGTTGAACTGCACAATGGCGATGTGCTGATCGCGGCCATCACCTCGTGCACCAACACGTCCAATCCGGGCGTGTTGCTCGCGGCGGGCCTGCTCGCCAAGAAAGCGGTCGAGGCAGGTCTGAAGGTCAGCAAGCACATCAAGACATCGCTTGCGCCCGGCTCGCGTGTTGTCACCGAATATCTCGAGAAGGCGGGTCTGCTGCCTTACCTGGAGAAGCTGGGTTTTTCGGTGGCGGCGTACGGCTGCACAACCTGTATCGGCAACGCAGGCGACCTCACCCCTGCCATCAACGACGTCATCGCGAAAAACGATCTGATCTGCGCGGCAGTGCTGTCGGGTAACCGCAACTTCGAAGCGCGTATTCATCCCAATCTGAAGGCAAACTTTCTTGCGTCACCGCCCCTGGTGGTGGCCTATGCCATCGCCGGTAACGTGCGGATCGACCTCATGACCCAGCCCGTCGGCAAGGGCAAGGGCGGCAAGGACATCTACCTCGGCGATATCTGGCCCACCAGCGACGAAGTCAATGCGCTGATGAAGCACGCCATGAACCCCAAGATGTTCAAGGGCAATTATGCGCAGGTGAAGGACAACCCGGGCGTGCTGTGGGAGAAGATCAAAGGCGTGAGCGGCCAGGTGTACGACTGGCCCACCTCAACCTATATCGCACGCCCGCCGTTCTTCGACGAATTCGGCATGACCCCACAAGACTCCTCGGGAACAATCGCCGATGCACGTGCGCTCGCGCTGTTCGGCGACTCGATCACCACCGACCACATCTCGCCGGCCGGTTCCATCAAGGAATCGTCGCCTGCGGGCAAGTGGCTGATCGAGCACGGTGTTGCCAAGGCTGATTTCAACAGCTATGGCTCGCGTCGCGGCAACCACGAGGTCATGATGCGCGGCACGTTTGCCAACGTCCGCATCAAGAACCTGATGTTGCCTGCTGCCGCCGACGGCAGCCGCGAAGAGGGTGGCGTCACGCTGCTGCAACCCAGCGGCGAGAAGCTGTCGATTTATGACGCGGCCATGCGCTATATCGCCCAGGGCACGCCCACCATCGTGTTCGGCGGCGAAGAGTACGGCACCGGGTCGTCACGCGACTGGGCGGCAAAGGGTACCCAACTGCTTGGCATCCGTGCGGTGGTCGCCCGCAGCTTTGAACGTATTCACCGCTCAAACCTCGTGGGCATGGGCGTACTGCCCCTGCAGTTCAAAGGATCGGATTCCTGGCAGTCGCTGGACATCACCGGAACCGAGACCTTTGATATCGAAGTGCCGGATCAGCTGAAGCCCCAGCAGGACATCGTGCTGGTGATTCGGCGCGCTGACGGCAGCACCCAGCGCGTCAAGCTGCTGTCGCGAATCGACACCGCCATTGAGGTCGACTACTACAAGCACGGCGGCATTCTGCCTTACGTGCTGCGCGACCTGCTGGCGGCCGCGTAAGACGGCCCATCCGGGTGTCGGGACCTTGGTCGGCCGCCACGCGCGGCCGACCGGTCAACCGAAGCTCAGATCGCCCCACAGCGCTCGGAAGCTCGCACCGGTCTGATCCCCATCAGCGCCCACCGCGATCGCGACCGGCGCAGGTGTGGGACCGAGATAGCGGCGGCCAAACGCGCGCTGAAAATCCTGCTGCCAGTTGCGCGACTCCTCGTACCAGCGTCCTGCCTGCGCGTTGCCGCGCGCTACCCACATCGCAACACGATCGGTAAACGGCGAGACAATCGGCTGATCGGTGGTGGGTCCCTGATGAAGCAGATACACCAGCGTTGCAGCGGGCACCGGCTCGCCCTGCAGCAGACCTGCCGTTGCGAGCGCCAGCCGGTCGGCGAGCGTCAGCCTGGCTTCAGGAAGGTCAAACATCAGATAAAGCCTTGCAGCAAAGTCGTCCCGTTCTTTAACGCCTGGCTCGGCGCGTTCGGGAAACCGCTCGGCGCGCCATCGCCAGCGCAGGATGGGCTGCGACGGTGCCGATTGGAACCGGTAGGTCAGCGCCGACGCAGAAGCTTTCACATCAACGGCAAGGATCGATTCGCCTGCGTCGTGAACAATGGAAAATCGATTGGGCGCAATGCCACGCAGCGGACGGTGGAGCCAACCATGACGCCCATCGGCGGTGCGCCCAGCGGATTGCGGGTCCGCATCGCCTGCGGCACCCCAGTGCGTGCCGACCGCCAGCGCGCTGAAGCGCGGCGGCTCGACCAGGCCACCTGCCTGCGCGATCACCACGGGCGGCCGACCAGTACCGCACGCTGCAGCGATCGCAGCAGCGTAAGCCTTCAGCGCGCGTCGTCGACCGACGCCGACAGAGCCCGCCATCGCTTCCACCCTTCTTCGTCATCGACATCCCAAAGCGTGCGGAGCAAGCGATACCGCAGTCCCGCAGACTCCAGCCGCTCGAGCGTCTGCTGCATCACTTCCGAATGGCTCCAGCGCATCCCAACAAATATCGGCGGAACCGCCTTGACCGCCCCAACGAGCAGATAGCCGCCGTCCTCGGTTGGCGCAAATACCGCGTCAGCGTCATCTTCGCCCTGTAGCGCAGCGAGCGCCTCCGCCAGGTCGGCTGCCTGCAGCACCGGACTGTCGCAGCCAACGAGCACCACACGTTCGCCGCGATCGAGCCCGCCTCGAAGCGCGGCAGCCATTCGTTCGCCGAGGTCCTGCCCCACCTGCACGGTGTGTGCGGCATCAAACCGGTGCGCGAGATGACGGCACTCGAACGCAGTGTCATCGCCGGCCGTACAGAGCTCCACCGATACGCCAGGCACCCTGGCCGCCTGACTGAGCGTGTGTTCGAGCAAACGGCGGTGCGTGTCCAGCGCCACCGAGTCGCCACGGGTTGCAGCGAGTCGTGTCTTGACCTCGCCCGCGCGCGGCACCTTGGCAAACACGATGATTCGGCCCGGGCGCACGCCCGACTCGAAAGCGGGTCTCGCGCCGTAGTACCAACGATGAAGGCGAGTCGGCGATACGCCCAATGAATGCAGGGCCCGAAGCGTCCACATCAGCACGATGGTGCGAACCACCCCGCGCTGCTCCCATCGACGCGCCGAGACTCGAACCCGCTCGTTCAGGCAGGCTGGTGGGCCAACGGTACGCAGCAGTGTGTTGGACATCCGAATGTCTTCCATCAACGGGACATCTGGCCATGGCCCCGAGCGCTCCCACGCCGAGCGCGTGATGAAGATTGCCTGATCGCCCGTTGCGATACCGGTCAGACGCGAGCGAAGATTCATCATCGCCCCTACCAGCAGGAGCGTGGGCCGCGGCGAATCAAGCAGCACGTCAAACCTTCCCCACGCAGCCCCTTGTTTGATCGCACGGCTCAGAGCGTCCATCCAGTCAGAGGGCAGCTGCACATCGGCATGCACAAACAGCAGCACGTCTGCATGGTCCGCCAGCGCCGCTCCGGCGTTCATCTGGCGAGCTCGCCCGCGCCCGCTGCACGTGACACGCGCCCCGGTCCGCAGTGCAACGGCGACGCTGCGATCGTGGCTTCCGCCGTCCACCACGATCACGTCAGCCACGCGTTGACCAAACTGAGCCAGTGTCTGCGCGAGGCGCTCCGCCTCATTCAGCACGGGCATCACGATTGCGACTCGCAACATGGGCGGTGTGACTTATGCTGCTAGCCGCGTCGCCAGCGGTGCCAGCGCGCCAGCCATGTCAGCAATGCCTCAGGCGCGCGTTCGCGCTGCCATTGAGCGGCAACTGCGCGGCTGGCATCCGCCCATCCGGGGTAGGCAATGATGCTCGACATCAGCCGTCGCATGCCGATGCGCTCGCGAATCGCCAGAGCGAACAGCGCGATCAGGTCATCGGCGTGGGCACCAACCACGGTGGCTCCCAGCAGCCGATCGCTGCCGCGCTCGGTCAAGACCATCACGAAGCCACGGGTCTGCCGGTCAATGATCGCGCGATCCAGCGTGTTCAGCGGAACGCGGGTGCAATCCACCCGATAACCGGCACGCTCGGCCTCGTCACGCGTGGGCCCTACCCTGGCAACGGCTGGATCGGTGAAGGTACAGCGCGGCAACGCGCTCCGATCAATCCTGATCGGCCACAGATCTCCGAACAGCGCATTGACCGCGGCATGCCAGCCCATCTGCCCGGCTGCATGCGTCAGGCGATCGGTCGTCGCGACGTCGCCGCATGCGAAGACCGATGGCTCGCTGGTTCGCATCCACTCATCCACTTGCAAGGTTCCGTCTGGCAATCTCGCAAGCCCCAGTGACTCAAGGCCCGCGCCGTCCACCCTTGCCCGCCGACCCAGCGCGCAAAGCAACTGATCGAAGGCGATCTGTTCCTGTCGACCGTTGACGTTGATGTGGGCAACGTGTGCCCTGTCGACCGACTCGACCCGGGCAAGCTCTGCCTTCAGCAACACCTGAATGCCATCGTCGATGAAGGCCTTCAGCACCTCCGCTGACGCTTCGGGTTCTTCACGGGCAAGCAAACGCTCGGCCCGTTCAACCACGCAAACGGTCGACCCCAATCGCCTGAATGCCTGCGCCATCTCGCAGCCCACTGCGCCGCCCCCCAGTATCAACAGTCGCGCAGGCAGCGCATCGATGGACCAGAGCGTCTGGGTCGTGAGAATGTGTTGACGGGCCAGCCCTGGAATTTCCGGGACGACAGGCTCGGCGCCGGTGGCGATGATCAGATGCCTCGCGTGAAGAACACGTGGCTCGCTTGCGTTGCCTGTGCGAACCTCCACGGTCCAGGGCGAGACCGCCTGCGCCTCGCCGCGCAGGCACTCAACGCCCAACGATTCGTAGCGCTCCACCGAATCGTGCGGTGCGATCCGGTCGATGGTGTCGCGCACCTGCGCCATCATCAACCTGAAGTCGGGCGCCCGCCATTGATCGCCAGCACCGTTGGCGACCAGGCCCTGACGCGCCAGATCGCGGGCGAGTTGGACCCGTTCTGCGATACGGATCAACGCCTTCGATGGTACGCAACCGGTGTTCAGGCAGTCGCCTCCCATCGCTTCACGTTCAATCAGTGTGACGCGGGCACGAAGCGTTGAAGCAATGTTTGCCGCCACCAGGCCAGCCGCCCCAGCGCCGATCACGATCAGGTCTCGATCAAAGCGGGTTGGCCGCTGCCAGCGGCGGCGCGACGCGCGTTGTGCTGCTGCGACCCTGAACCGCTGAGCCATCAAAGGAAGCACCTTCCTGGCAATGAGGGGAAACACCGCCAACACCACCAGCGACATCAGTAATGGCGGCGAAAGAATGTCACCGATCGAGGTGAGTGTCGCAAGCTGATGTCCTGCGTTCACATAAATCAGTGTGGCGGGCAGCATCCCGATCACACTGACCCAGTAAAACGTCCACGCGCGAAGCGGCGTCAGCGCGAGCAAAACATTCACCAGAAAAAACGGGAAAACCGGCATCACTCGCAGCGTGAATACATAAAAGCCACCATCGGCCTCTATGCCTCGAGCCACCGTTGCGAGCCGCGCCGCCAGTCTGTCACGAAGCGCCTGCCCTGCAATCAGCCGCACCACCGTGAACGACAGCAGCGCGCCAAGTGATGAGCCCAGGGCTACGAGCAAAGCTCCCAGACCAAGACCAAACAGTGCACCGCCCAACAGCGTCAGGATCAGCGCGCCTGGCAGTGCCAGCGCCGCGACGACCCAGTAAGCAACGATGAAGATCAAAGCCGACTGCAACGGTGCGCGGTACACCTGGTCTTCGAGTTCCGACCTTAACGACCGAAGTGATTCGGCATCGGTGCTGATGCCGCCGAGCAACCACCACCCCGCGGCGGCAAGCGAAGCGATCGTCAGAACAGACACCACCCGCTTGAGCATCGCGAGCGCCTAACCGATGACGCGCCGAAATCGCCCACGAGCCGCCTGGTCGGGCGAATGATTCGGCCCGAAAACCATTCGGTTCCAATACGATCGATGCGCGGCGCTTCCTTCGGGCCAGTCGGCCAGAAAGCTTGAGCGCCAGCGCGACTGCTCGAACCGGATCGGAACCGCCGCAATGTCAACGCCTTGCAGCGATGCCCGATACAGCGGGGTCTCGGCGCAGGTGTCGGCCCAACGCGGGCTTGCAATTCGAGTGAAGAGGCCCGATGGATCGCCTTGAAAATTGGCAAGCCCGGCAGCGCCGTTATTGATGATCGCGCAGTCATGGGGATAGTCGGGCGCAGTATCGGCCACCGCAAGGCAGGTATGGCTGCTTGCAATCAACGACACGCCAAGCGTGCGCATTCTCGCCACGAGCCCATCGCGCCATGAGGCATCGACCCGATCGGCCGCCAGCTCCCAGCCCGCCAGCGAGCGGTCATCCCCGTGCGTAATCGCAATTTCAAGGCCCTCGCAACAAGCGCGCGCCACCGGCGATAGCCGCCCCAGCCTTTGGTCAACGCCCAGGGCCCGAGCCGTTCGCTTCAGCTCGCGCAGGATTGCGTTGGACCGCTCAACGTCCTCATCGGATACCGAGTCTGGATAAGCGCAGCCACACCCCGCGTCATCGCCTTCGGCTGCGAGTTCGGTTTCAACGTTGCCACGCAATCGGATGAAGCGGCTGGTATCGCGTTCGATTGCCGCAAACGCCTGTTCGCTGCGGTCAAACCAGTGAAAGTCGCCATTGAGCACCAGCTGCTTTCTGGGAGCAGGCTCCCGGTCAAACAGTTCAATGAGCCGCGCGAGCGCCGCGCCGTTGCCGTACAGCCCGCCTGCCACGTACACCACATCAGCATGAACTTTGGGCGCGGCTGCGAACGCTGACGGTCCCAGGCCGTACGAAGGGGGGCACCAGCGCCCTGGCCGGGTCACGGGTGCCGTGGCGACTTCACTCATGACACCACGGCAGCGAGGGCCTGCGGTTCCGGCGCATCGAGCGCGCCACCGCATGAACTGCCCTGCCCCGCAGTACAGCCGTAGCAGTGGTCCCGCACCACAATCGAATTACCCTGGAGTTGGGCTGCGAGCGCATCACGCAGATGCAGCCGGCCCGCGCCGCTGACTCGAAGCGGCAGACCCAGCATCTGATTGAAATCGCAGTCATACAGATAGCCCTGCCAGTCGACGCTGACCAGGTCCCGACACATCACCGAATCAAGGTTGTCGTCTCGGTGCGCAGCGCGCAGCAGTCCCAAGTAGTCATTGAACTTGCCCTGGCTTGCCAGCATCGAGCCAAAACGTTGGATCGGCATGTTGGCAAGCGTCAGCAATCGGCTGAACACGACGCCATACCGTTCGCCCAGCATCTTGCGGTAGTCAGCCTCGAGCGCCTGTTGCGGCGGCGGTAGCGAGGGCCCTTGCGGGTTGAAGACCAGATCAAGCGGCAGCCCGTGCCCATAGCCCAATGAATTGAGCTGCCTGAGTCCGCGCAGGCTCGCT
>VGHA01000025.1 GCA_016868375.1 Betaproteobacteria bacterium
GAAGGGCGGCAAACTTGCCGACTTTCGCTATCGGCTGCTGCCGGTGTTCTCGCGCCTGCTGCCTGCCGACCCTGAAATGAACTCGCACATCGATCGGGTTCGTGCGCCTTACCGCGCCCGCCTTGAAGAGCCGCTTGCAACCACTGAAGGGCTTCTCTATCGCCGCGGCAATTTCAACGGTTCGTTCGATCAGTTGATCCTCGATGCGCTGATCGAGGAAAAAAATGCCCAGATCGCGTTTTCGCCTGGATTTCGCTGGGGCACCTCAGTGCTGTCGGGTCAGGTGATCACCCGCGAGCACCTGATGGACCAGACCGCAATCACGTATCCGCAGGTCACGGTCACCGACATGACGGGCGAGTTCATCAAAACTGTGCTTGAAGACGTTGCCGACAATCTCTTCAACCCTGATCCGTACTACCAGCAGGGTGGCGACATGGTGCGGGTGGGGGGGCTCACCTACGCCTGTGAGCCAGGCGCGCGCGCGGGGTCGCGCATCTCGGACATGCGGCTCGATGGCAAGCCCATCGAGGCCGGCAAGTCCTACCGTGTTGCGGGCTGGGCACCGGTTGCGCAGGGCGTGAAGGGCGAACCGATCTGGGATGTGGTCGAGCGCTGGCTGAAAGCCAGGCGAACGGTGACGCCCCGAACGCTCAATACGCCCAGACTGATCGGCGTACAGGGCAACCCTGGAATCGTCTGATGGCATCACGGCGGGCGCTGCTTCGAACAGGTGGCGTCATTGCGACCGCAGGAGCCCTCGCTCCGGCGTGGCTCAAGCCCAATGCTGCAACAGCCCAAACGGCGACGCCCACTCAGCCTGCAGCGCTGCCTCGTCTGCCAGAGCGGCCGGCACCCGCGATCGGTTCGTCCATTCAGTTGCCGCGCACGACCCTGATCGATGGGCAGGTGCTTGAGCCTGGCCATTGGCGCGGCAAGCTTCTCCTGGTTCAGCTCTGGGCAACCTGGTGCCCCTTTTGCCGAAAACAGAATCCCCTGCTCGATCGGTTGTGGCGCGCTCGCCGTCAGGATGGGCTCGAGTTGCTGGGTCTGTCGATTGATGAAAAGACTGACGTGATCAACCGCTACCTGGCTGAACACGACTATCGTTTCCCGGTCGCGCGTTTTGACTCGGCATGGTGGTCTGCAATCGGTCGACCCAAAGGTTTGCCGATCCTTTGGGTGATTGGCCGGGATGCGCGGCTGAAGCAGATCGAGGTCGGTGAAATGTTTCCCGAGGACATCGAACTTCTGGAGCGTTGGATATGAGTCAAATGAAACGATTGGTGGGTGCAGGGGGGGCCAGGCGCCTGCTGGCAGCCGCTGCTCTGGCTGCAGCGTTGGCAGGGCTGGTCGCGCCGGGTGCCGCCCGCGCGCAGACCCAGGATGCAACCTTTACGACTCGCAGCCTTACCGTTGAAACGGCGCTGCGTGCCGCGCAGGCCGCACTGGCCGCCTGTCGGAAGGCGGGGTATCAGGTGGGGGTCGCGGTTACCGATCGAAGCGGTGTGCTGCAGGTGTATCTGCGCGACCGGTTTGCCGGTGCGCACACTGTCGAAGTCGCGGCTCGCAAGGCATGGACGTCTGCATCATTTCGGATGACCACCACCGCTTTGGCGGCTGAGACGCAGGCGGGTCGGGCCATGAGCGGAATCCGACAGTCGCCGGGCGTGCTTGCGATCGGGGGTGGCTTGCCGATCGAGGCATCGGGCGCGGTGATTGCCGCCATTGGCGTGTCGGGCGCGCCGGGTGGCGATGCTGACGATGCCTGCGCAAAAGCAGGCATTGACGCGATTCAGATGGATATCGAGATGTAACGAAGGGGCGGCGTTCGTGCGTTGGTGACCGCCCACCGATTTACTGCGCGCTGTCCGATTCGTCTGAAGGCTCACGGAAGTAATGCTGTGCGGCTGCCTTGAGTCGCTCAGAGATCGCTGCACGCAGCGCCAGTGGGCCCACCACCTCGACATGCTCGCCGTGACGAAGAATGTCCATTTCAAGTTCGGCCGAGTTGGCATAAGGAACACGAAGTTCATACCGACCGTCGTCGAGCACGCGTGCGCGTTGACGCGGATGCCAGACTTCAGCACGTACCCAGCGCGCGGCATTTTCGGAAAACCGCAGGATGGCCCAGTGCTGACCGCGCCCACGATAGATGCCATAACCCTCGCCAAGCGCACGCTCGACGTCATCCAGCGAAATGTCCTGCGCGGGTTTATCGATCATTCGTACCCGCTCCATCGCGTCGAGTGCGAACACGCGCAGCGAGTGGCTGCGGTGGCACCAGGCATCCAGATACCAGGTGTTGCGGTAATGGACCAGACGCTGCGGGGACAACTGGCGCTGTGAGGTTTCGCCGCGCGAACGCGTGAAGTACATCAGATCGAGTCGCTTACGCTCAACCAGCGCATGACCGATCAGCTCAAAGCTTTCCGGCGATACCGGCCGCTTGAGCGCGCCCATGATGCGAACCCGGCGGCGCAACTCGGTCGCGCCACCGGTGGCGGACCCCAGCAGCGAATCCAGTCGCTCGATCAGCGGCTGAACATGCGGGCCCAGCAGGCCGCCCCCATCCAGGTCTTGCAGCATGCGGTGCATGGTGAGCAGGGCCAGTACTTCGCGGTCGTTGAACCAGAGACCGGGAAGCTCGTACTGAGGGCCTGCATTGGCATGACCGAACCGGTAGCCGCCTCGGTCCCGGTCGAACACGATGGGCGCGTTCAACCGGTCGCGCAGCAACTGCAGGTCGCGCTTCAAGGTTGCGCGAGAAATCTCCAACTCGCTCAGCAGATCATCGAAGCGCACGCAGCCGCGCTGATGGATCAGCTGGTCGATTCGGTAGATACGTTCGATCGGATTCATGAAACCGCGTGAAAAGCGTTGTGAGAGTCGACCCGTTAAACTCTGCCACAACTGCGGGCGAGTGGGCCGATATCGGACCCGTCGCACGCGCTGGTTCAAGCCGAAACCCCTCTTGCGCGCGGGCGTCTCGCCCCCAGGAGCCCCGTTCCCATGTCGTCTGCCCCCCCCAACGCTCCGGTCATTGCGCTCGCGGTGACGCTCGCGGTGCAGGCGCTGGCGTCATTTTCGCTGGCCGTGCCGTCCGTGTTGGCGCCTGCCGTGGCTGGCGAATTCGGCATGCAGGCTCAGCACGTGGGTTGGCTGGTCAGCATCGCTTACCTGTCGGCCATGCTGGGCGGGCTCGCCTGCGGCGGGTTTTCGCGTCGATATGGGCCCGTCCGGATGAGCCAGTTCGCCCTGCTGTCGCTCGCGCTGGCCATGGTGTGCTGCGCGCTCACCAGCGGTTGGCTGCTGCTGGTGGCTGGTGTGCTGATCGGAATCGGTTACGGCATTCCGAACCCGACCGCGGCGGACATCCTCAGCCGACACTCACCACGCGAACGGCGCGGACTGTTTTTTTCCATCAAGCAGACGGGCGTCCCGGCAGGCGTGGCCATCACCGGGGTACTGATGCCGCTGCTGCTTGTGCTGATTGACTGGCGGGCGGCGTTGCTGCTGATGGCGTGCATTCTGCTGGGGGTGGCCTTGCTGATTGGTCGGGCGCGGCGAACGCTCGATGCACCGCGCGATCTATCGATACATGCGCCGTCGGCAAGTCAGGCTTCAACCGGATTCCGGCACACGCTGCGGGTCAATGTCTGGCAGCCGCTTCGGGGTGTGTTTGCAAATCCCGCGCTGCGAAGGCTGGGGCTGGTGTCACTCGTGTTTGCATTTACGCAGGTGGTCTACTTGAGCTTTCTCGTGTCAGCGCTGAAGCTTGAGCACCAGATGTCGCTCGCTGCAGCGGCGGCGTTACTGTCTGCGTCACAGGTTGTCAGCATGCTGGCACGCGTGGGCTGGGGATATGTTTCCGACCGTTGGGTCGACCCGGGCCGGCTTCTCGGGCTATTGGGGGTGGGGATGTCGCTCAGCCTCATCGCGCTGGCGTTCGTGCCGGTGGGCGCGTCGCCAGCGCTCATGCTCGCGGTGACCGTTGCCTGCGCGGGAACTGCGGTGTCCTGGAATGGCGTTTTTTACGCCGACCTGGTTCGCCAGGTTCCGCCAGGCGAGGTAACTCGGACAACCGGTGCCACGCAGTTTCTGACCTTTCTGGGTGGGGTCACCGGCGGTGCGGGCTTTGTGGGCCTGTTGTCGCTCACCGGTTCCTATTCGGCAGGCTTCATCGTGGTGGCGCTGCTGCCGCTTGTCACGGGCCTCCTTACCCTGCGCAGTGCCCCTCGTGCACGTCAGGCCAGCATCAGCGGATCAAGCTGAATCACGACGTCGCTGGCGGGCTGCAGCGTGATCGGGGGAAGTCCCCATTGCTCGGGCTCAACTGCTCTGGCCTCGGCCAGTGAACGAATGAAGCCCTCAGGCAGCTCGGTAAAAGCATGCCCTGACGCGGGGCGCCAGCTTCCATCGATATCACCGCGCACCAACGCAACCCAGTTGTGGGTGGAAGCATTGGGCAGGCTGTTGCCGGCGACGATGGCATCTGGTGCGCCACTCAGGATGCCTGATGCAGAGGCGTTCTCAGCGACAAAGACCCACTGCGCATCAGTCGATGATGTGCTGCCGCCCACTGCTCGGTTAAGCACCCGTTGCGCATCGTGGGCAGTCACTGCGCCATCGCCGTCGACATCAGCCGCCAGCCGCTGATAGGCCGATACGAGCGAGTCATCCACCAATCCGCTACCAGATCCCGAAAGGCCTAAGGGCCGACCCGCTGAGAGCTTGAGCGTGGCCAGCACGTCGGCAGCGGTGATCGACTGATCGGTGGCAGGCGCGGTGGGCTGCGGGCCGCCAAGCACGGTGCGGCTGCCCAGGTGCCAGACGAGACCGGTGCCCGGCCCGGTCAGAGCGCCGGTGTCAATCGAAGACGTCTCGAGCGTGCGATCGGAAAATACCAGGCGTTCGATACCCGACAGCGTAGCGGTGGCCCAGCCCGTTTGCGCTCGATCGACGAGCCACTGCGTGGCGTCGCCCGTGCCGAGCTTGCGGACACGAAACTCGTTTGAGGGCGCACTGAAAACCGCCTCATCGATTCCTGCGCCGCCGAACACGGTATCGCCCGAGCCGATTTGCTCGAACCGGTCGTCACCGGGGCCGCCAGACAAGCGATCTGCGCCTGCGCCGCCAGCGAGCGTGTCATTGCCTGCGCCGCCTGCCAGCGAGTCGTTGCCCTGATCACCTCTCAGCAGATCGTTACCGGCGCCGCCTGCGATCTCATCATCGCCAGACCCGCCCTCGATCAGATTGTCGAGCGCGTTGCCGAATAATCGGTCATCGAAGGCGGAGCCAATCAGGGCCTCGATCTGGGTGCCAAAGTTGACGGTGATCTGAGCGGGTGCGGTGATCGATGCCGCCCACTCGCCAATCCATCCTCGATAGCCCGGCTCAAGCGCGAGCGTGACTGCGGCGGGAGCCTGCGCGAGCGTGATCCGATCGTATCCGCCGCCATCCCAGATGAAGTTGGGTTGGGTCACGCTGATGAGCGTGGCGTTGGTTGACTGGTTCGGATCCGATTCGCCAAACGAGTAGGTATCGTTGGCGGCCCGGGTGCGCGGGCTGGGGCCGTACAGGTAATGCAATGCGGCCACATCGAGCGGACGAAGTTGCGATACCCAGAACGACTGATTGCCTTCACCCTGGTTGTCGTATGACATGACCGTCCAGCGCACCGACTCATCGGGCTTGGGTAGGGTGGCCTCGGTGTCGTCGGTTTCGTGCGCGTCCTTGAACGGATGCTTGAGCCCCAGTGCATGGCTGATCTCATGGATCAGCGTGAGCGCGCCATAGGTGCCGGCTGCAGGGTTGGCGTTGCCCTGACTGAGGTCAAGGCTCAGGAATACGTCGCTGCCTTCCGGCTGGTCCGAGGGGAAGCGTGCATAGCCCGCGCTGTCGCTCTGCTCGTTGTTGGCGAGCGCAATGACATTTGCTGCATTGGTGGTGAGCACCTCTCTAAAGCGCAGGTTGAGCACCCCTTCGAGGGATGCAAACACCGCGCGCGCGGCGGTCTTTTGAACTTCAGAGAATGTCTCGAACTTATGAAAATCCGCTGCAACGGCTGGGTCTGATGGATCGAGATAGGCAGGCGGGGTTGAAGGGAACGCGAAGTAAATCTCACGCCCATCGCCGACCAGCGAATCGAAAAACCTGCCCGAGGCATCCGCTGGAATCAGGCCGTCGATCCAGTACGGTAGCCTGGCCACCCCTGGCGCCAGTTCGAACGCCTCCAGTCCGCTTGGACGCTTGAAGAAATCGACCATCACCAGCGCGCTGTCTTGTGCGCCGTCCTGCTCGACCACTCGGGTTTCCGCGCTGCCAATCAGGTAGTGGTCGTTGCCCGCGCCGCCAATCAGCAGATTGCGGCCCGCCCCGCCATCGAGCGTGTCGTCATCGCCACCGCCGTACAGAGTGTCGTCGCCCTGTCCGCCATCAAGCAGGTTGCCGCCATCGTTGGCAGGATCGTTTTCCGACCGGGAAAACAGGCCGTCGTTGCCCTCGCCGCCGATAAGCGTGTCACGCCCTGTGCCCGCGATCAGGGTGTCGTCGCCCGATCCGCCATCGAGGTAGTCATCACCAGCGTTGCCGATGAGGCTGTCTGCATCAGCGCCTCCATACAGGCGATCGCCATCGTCGCCGCCATCGAGCGTGTCATGGCCGGCGCCGCCATCCAGGCTGTCCTGTCCCTGATCGCCGAGCAGCAGGTCGTTTCCATCGTCGCCTGTCAGGCTATCTCGCCCTGATCCACCAATTAACGTGTCGGCTCCCTCGCCGCCGTGACCTGAATCGTCACCGTCCATCCCGGCCAGCGTGTCATCGCCCTCACCGCCGTCGAGATGGTCGTGACCCGCGCCGCCGATCAGGCTGTCGGCATCGGCGCCTCCGGTCAGGCGGTCGTCATCGTCGCCGCCATCGAGCGTGTCATGGCCGGCGCCGCCGTTGAGGCTGTCCTGTCCCTGATCGCCAAACAGCAGGTCGGACCCATCGTCGCCGGACAGAGTGTCGTGTCCTGACCGGCCGACCAGCGTGTCGCTGCCTGATCCTCCGGTGATGGAATCGTCACCATCAAGCCCGTCGATGGTGTCATCGTCTGCGCCGCCAGCAAGCGTATCGTTGTTGTCACCGCCCGCTATCAGGTCGCGGCCGTTGCCGCCGTCGATGAGCTTGGCACCGCCAAAGCGGTAAATAGACCACGTATCACCTGATGAAAGGACAGCGTTGATCGAATCATCGCCCGCGCCGGCGTTGACCTGGTCGACGCCATTGCCGGTGCGGATCAGATCGCTGCCCTCGGTCCCGTTGAGCGTATCGTTTCCGTCGGTACCGTCGATGGGGGGCGCTGAAGAGGAGGATGGGTCCGACATGCTCGAGGGTCTCTGTCAATAGTTCATGAACGCTGGCGCTTCGTGGCAGGCACCGCACGCCACGCCGCCACCGCCGTCATCATCCATCCTGAAATCAGCAGCAGGCCGCCAAGCGGTGTCACCATGCCCAGCGCGCGCGGCGCGCCCAGTGCAAGCGCGTACAGGCTGCCCGAGAACAGCAGCACACCAGCGCCGACGCAACAGGCTGCCGCCACCGTCATGCGAGAGGGCCAGATTGCCTGAAGCAGCCCGATGGCCACTAACGCGACCGCATGAACCAGTTGGTAGCGTGCGCCCGTATCGAATATCGCCAGCGCTTCAGGTGCCAGGCGCGCGCGCAACGCGTGGGCAGCGAATGCGCCCAGGATGACGGCCAGCGCGCCCAGCGTTGCGCCAGCGGTGATGCTGGCCCGGGCTGCGGTGGATCCGACCCCGGCCAGCCGCGCGGCGCTGAGAGATTCAGATTGCATCACGTTGAGTTACTTCAGCAGCTGTTCAATCGCTGGCTCGATGGATTCAGGCGTGTCGGTGGGGGCGAATCGCTTGACCAAAGCGCCATGGCCATCAACCAGAAACTTGGCGAAATTCCATCCGATGTCGGCCCCGCCGCTTTGCGTCTTCAACCATTGATAGAGCGGATGCGCGTTGGGCCCATTGACGTCCACTTTTGCGAACATCGGAAAGTCGACCCGAAACCGCGACTCGCAAAACTGCTTGATCTGCGCTTCGCTGCCGGGCTCCTGAGCGCCGAACTGATTGCAGGGGAAACCCAATACCGCAAAGCCACGGCCACTCAGCCGGGTGTGAAGCGCCTGAAGGCCCGCGTACTGAGGCGTGAGCCCACATTGGCTGGCCACGTTGACAATCAGGACTGCGCGGCCGCGAAAATCGGCCAATGTGGTGTCATGGCCGTCGATGGTACGAACGGCAGTGTCGTGAAAACTCATGGCAGGCGCTCCGAAGTGGGATAAGTGATGGGAAGACGCCCTATTGTCGCCGGCCATCAATGACCACGCCGGCCGCAGTGAGTTCAGCGAACTCGGCTGCGCCAATACCAATTGATTCCAGCACCTCAGCGCTGTGTTCACCCAGAAGCGGCGCAGGTCGTCGAATGGAGGCAAACGCGCCGCTCGATTTGACCGGCAGCCCGAGATTCTTCATGGGGCCGATGACCGGGTGGTCGATGTCGACCACCATTCGACGCGCCAGCACATGGGGGTCCGACAGCGCCTGCTCATAGGTATAAACCGGGCCGCCTGGAATACCTGCCGCATCGAGGCGCGTCACCCAGAAAGCCGTTGGCTGAGTGGTGAGAACCTGCTCGATGGTCTGTTCGAGCGCATCGACATTGGCAACGCGAAGCGAATTGGTGCGAAACCTCGGATCATCGATCCAGGCGGGGTGTTGGCACACCTCAAGGCAGAACGCACGCCAGAGCTTGTCGGTGTTGGCGCCAACCGTGACATAGCCATCCTGGGTGCGCAGCGCCTGGTAGGGCGCCGAGCGGCGATGGCGAGTGCCGTTGGCAGCAGGCCGCTCGCCCGCGCCGAAAAACGCAGCGAACTCCCAGTGCGTCCAGGCGAGACCCGCCTCGAGCAGCGACGTTTCAACATACTGTCCCTGGCCATGACGCAGCCGGCCAATGAGCGCACCCAGCACCGCGTAGGTGGTCGTAATGCCCGCCGCAATGTCGTTCATGGCAATGCCAACCTTCACCGGCCGGCTGCCCTGCATGCCGGTCATCAGCATGATTCCGGACATGCCTTGCGCGATGATGTCGTAGCCGCCCTTGCTGGACAGAGGCCCGGTTTGCCCGAACCCCGAGATCGAGGCGTAGACTAGGCCCGGGTTGCGCGCCGACAGCGACGCGTAATCAACCCCCAGCCGTTTGGTGACACCCGGACGAAAATTCTCGAGCACGATGTCGGCCCCGTCGGCGAGCTTGAGAAACGCCGCCATGCCGCGTGGGTCTTTGAGGTTCAGCGCGACGCTGCGCTTGTTGCGGTTGAGCACTGCAAAGCAGTACGACTCGCCATTGATCAGCGGGTCAAAGCGGCGGATTGCGTCGCCGTCAGGAACGGTTTCAATCTTGATGACATCGGCGCCAAGGTCGGCGAGCGTCATGGCGCAGAAAGGCCCGGACATGACTGTGGTCAGGTCGACCACGCGCAATCCTTCAAGGGGAAGTTTCATCGGCAGGGTTTCCGGACAGGGGCGTTTTGACATTGTGCCGCGTTGCTGCAACGATCGCGCCCGACAACCGAAATGCGGCGGCATCGATGGTCGCCGATTTTTCCCCTGCCGTCATCCCATCCTCAGCTGGAGCTATGTCAACAATGGGCGAACTGATCATCCGTCGCGACGGGCCGGTGGGCCGCGTGGTGTTTTCGAATCCGGCCAAGTACAACGCGATGTCTTATGACATGTGGATGGCGTTGCCGATAGCGTTGAAAGAGTTTGATGCGGACTCGTCCATCCGGCTGGTCGTGCTCGAGGGCGACGGTTCGAAGGCGTTCGTGTCGGGCGCTGATATTTCGCAGTTCGAGTCGCGCCGGGGTGACGCCGACGGCCAGGCAAGCTACAACCGTGCGGTTGAAGACGCCTACCTGTCACCGATCGCGTGCAGTAAGCCCGTGGTCGCCAAGATCCGTGGCATCTGCATGGGGGGCGGTCTGGGTCTGGCTGCCGCATGCGACCTTCGGTTCTGCTCCGACGACGCACGGTTCCGTATGCCTGCCGCGCGGCTTGGGCTGGGCTACAACTCGATTGGCGTCCGGCGTTTTCTTGATGTATTCGGCCTGCAGAACACCTTGGACATCTTCTACACCGCCCGTATTTTTGGCTCGGCCGATGCGCTCAAGATGGGCTTTGTCAGCCGGGTTGAAACGCCTGCAGCGCTCGATTCGGTGGTCGACGAATGGTGCGCGATGGTTGCTGCCAATGCGCCGTTGACGCTGAAGGCGCTCAAGCTCACGGTCAATGAGCTGGGACGCGACGCGGCCGAGCGCGACATGGCGGCAGTCAACGCGGCCCTGGCCCGCTGCTATGCCAGCGACGACTACCGTGAGGGGGCTGCCGCATTCATGGAGAAGCGGCCACCTGTGTTCCGCGGAGCCTGATTCGATGGGCGGCTGCCCGCACTTTCCGTTCAAGCGAAACGATCCGCTGCATCCGCCGGCTGAACTGCGTGCGGCGCGAGCCGAGCAGCCGGTGCTGCCCGTGACGCTCTGGAACGGCAGCCGTGCCTGGGTCCTTACCCGGCAGGAAGAGATTCGCGCAGTTCTGTCCGATGACGAGCGCTTCAGCGGCCGGTTTGGTCAGGATGGCTTTCCAACGGTGACCGAGGCGCGGGTTGCGGTTGATCGTGGCGAGCGCGCATTTGTCGGCATGGACAACCCCGAGCATGACCGGTTCCGCCGGATGTTCACTCGTGAGTTCAGCGTCCGCAGAATGCTGGCGCTCGAGCCCGAGATTCGCGCGATCGCCAATCGGTTGATTGATGAATTCGAGCAGGCGGGGCCGCTTCAGGATCTGGTGCCGATGCTGGCGGTGCGATTTCCATCGCTGGTGATGTCGCTTCTGTTCGGCTCACCGTATGAGGATCATCGCTTCATCATTGAATGCGCGGTGGCCCGACATGGGCTCACGCAAAGTCCGGGCGAAGCAGATCGCAAGGCGCGAGAGCTGGCTGACTATTGCCGCCGTCTGATAGAAGCGCGGATGATCGAGCCGCGTGACGACATGGTAAGCCGCGTGATCGCCGAGCAGG
Source organism: Betaproteobacteria bacterium (assembly GCA_016868375.1). GTDB lineage: Bacteria > Pseudomonadota > Gammaproteobacteria > Burkholderiales > Burkholderiaceae_E > SYIM01. The sequence goes on from VGHA01000025.1 coordinate 11,140, forward strand.
TTCGCCCGGGACACCTCAGCGTGGAGGAGTTTGCCGAGATCGGGGCCATGATTCTGCGGGCGGGGCATGACACCACGACCAACATGATTGCCATGGGTGCGCTGTACCTGATTCGTGATCCCGAGCTTGCAGCGAGGCTGCGCGAAACACCGGCCGATATTCGCCGGGCGGTTGAAGAGTTTCTGCGCTTTACCAGTCCGGTTCAGTTTTCACCCCGGCGGGTTGCGCGCGTCGATGTCGAGCTTGCCGGGGTAACGATTCTCAAGGGCGAGGGCCTGTTCCTATCGCTCGCGTCAGCCAATCGTGACGAAGCGGTGTTTGCGCAATCCGATTCGATCGACATCGACCGCGACAATGGCCCCCAGCTGGCATTCGGTTACGGCATTCATCAGTGCCTGGGGCAGGTGCTCGCCCGAATCGAGTTGCAGGTGATGTTCGAGGTCCTTCTCGCACGTCTGCCCGGTCTTGAACTTGCGGTTCCCATGGAGGCGCTGCGGTTCAAGCACGACATGCAGATCTATGGCGTGCACAATCTGCCGGTTCGCTGGTGAAGATCCGTCTCGAAACCCATCGTTGCGTGGGCGCTGGCCAGTGTGTCTGGGTAGCGCCCCAGGTCTTCGATCAGAGCGAACAGGACGGCACCGTCCGGCTTCGGGTTGAGCGGCCGGCTGCTGAATTGCATGACTTTGTCCGGGAAGCCGCGCGCGTCTGCCCTGCGCGCGTCATTCATATCGAAGAGGAGAACACAGAATGATTCGTCGAAAAATTGGTCTGGCAATGGCCGCTGCAGTGCTTGGGGCGGGTCTGTTGCCAGCCCTGGTTCATGCGCAGGCGCAGGAGTATCCCGCTCGTCCCATTCGTTTGGTCATTCCCTTTCCGCCGGGGGGCGGCACTGACTTCGTGTCGCGTACCGTGGGCACCAAACTCGGCGAGATGACCGGCTGGACCATTGTTCTCGAGAACCGGCCAGGTGCCGGCGGCAACATTGCGATCGAGTCGGTGGCCAAGGCCGCTCCTGACGGCTACACCATCGTCATGGGTCAATCCGACAACATGATGTTGGGGCCGTTTCTGTACCCGAACGTGGGCTATGACTCGGTCAAGAGTTTCGAGGCGATTGTTCGCGTATCGGCTGCGCCGCTGGTGGTGGTGAGCGCGTCTGGCTCCAAGATCACCGATCCGGTGTCGCTGGCTGCCGCTGGCAAATCTGCCCGCGGCATCACCTGGGGCACCGCTGGCAATGGCACAGTGGGCCATCTGTTTGGCGAACAGATCAAAGCCGCGATGGGCATCAACCTGGTTCAGGTGCCCTACAAGGGCGCGTCACCCGCCATGACCGATCTGATCGGCGGCGCAGTCGATGTCGCCATTCTCTCGGTCGGCTCGGTGCTGCCGCACATCCGCTCGGGCAAGGCCCAGCCGGTGGCAGTCACCTCGGCCGCACGGTCGGCCGTGGTGCCCGATGCGAAAACCTTCGCTGAGGCGGGCTACAAAGATGTCGACGTCATGATCTGGCTGGGTCTTTTCGCGCCTGCCGGAACGCCGGCGCCGATTGTCGCCAGGCTGAACGAGGCGGTGAACCGGGTGCTTGCACAGCCCGATATCCAGCAGAAGATCGTTGGGCAGGGCGTGTCGGTGGGCGGGGGTTCAGCTGCTGATTTCGCAGCCTTCGTCAAAGCTGACTACGCTCGCTGGGGGGTCGTGGCCAGGCGCTCAGGCGTCAAGGTTGAGTAACTGGCAATGCAGCTCGAGGGGCTTCGTGTCGTCGACCTGACCCGGATTCTCTCGGGCCCTTTCTGTTCGATGTTTCTCGCCGACCTGGGCGCGGAGGTCATCAAGATTGAAGACCCCGATGGCGGTGATCCGATTCGCGGACAGGGCGAGCAGCGTCACGGCTTTTCGCTCTACTTCGCGAGTTTCAATCGCAACAAGCGTTCGGTCACGCTCAACCTTCGGAGCGAGCAGGGCAAGGCGGTGCTGCGGCAACTCATCGCAAGTGCCGACGTGCTGGTTGAGAACTACCGCCCGGGTGTGCTTGACCGGATGGGGTTCGATCGCGAAACACTGAAGTCGATCCGTCCTGATCTGGTCATCTGCCGGGTCACCGGCTTTGGTCTCGATGGTCCCTATGCCGATCGCCCTGCCTTCGATTTCATTGCGCAGGCGATGAGCGGGCTGATGAGCGTCACGGGCGAGGCCGATGGTGCGCCGATGCGCGCAGGCCCGCCGCTGTCCGATCTGGTCGCCGGTGCGTATGCGGCGATGGGTGTCCTGGCGGCACTGATCCGGCGCGGACGCACCGGAGCGGGCGAAGAGGTAAGCACGGCGCTTACCGACAGCATGGTCAGCATGCTCGCCTTCATGGCCACCAACTATTTCGCCACAGGCAAGGTGCCGCAGCGCAGTGGCAATGATCATGGCCTGGTGTCGCCCTATGGGCTGTTTGAGGCGGCTGACGGACAAGTGGCGATTGCCCCCAGCAATGACGGTGTGTATCAGAAGCTGCTCTCCGCATTGGGTCTTGAGCGCCTGCGCGATCACCCCGAATTTCGTTCCAATCGCGATCGCTTCGAGCGTCGCGCCGCCATCAATGCGGAAATCAATCAAGTCATCGGAACCCGGGGAATCGATCACTGGGTCAGCGTTTTGAACGCAGCGGGCGTTCCCTGCGGCAAGGTGCTCGATATTGGCCAGGTGTTTGATGATCCGCAGATTCAGCACCAGCAGATGCGCCTGACCATTGATGATCCCAGGCGCGGGCCGCTGGATGTGTTGGGCTTTCCGATCAAGTTCAGCGATGACCCGTGTCGCATTCACCGGAACCCGCCCGATCTGGGCGGTGACACCGACGCGGTGCTGGCGGAACTCGGCTACGATAACAAGTCGATTGCAGCGCTTCGAGCCGACCGCGTCATCTGATCCCGTCATCGGGGTCCTGGCTTCGCCCTCGGCGCAGTGTCGTTACCTCAGGGAGTTTTTTCATGCGTTTTTCAGCAGCAGATTCCGCCGACCAATCGGTTCTCGTGACCGAGGTGGGCACCCGCGATGGCTTTCAGGTCGAGGCCGAATTCATTCCCACGGAAAGCAAGGCGGCAGTCATCAATGCCTTGATTGATGCGGGCGTTCGCAGCTTTGAGGCCACCTCGTTTGTGTCGCCTCGCGCGATTCCTCAGCTCGCTGACGCCTCACAACTCATGGACCTGATCGAACGAAAGCCCGGCGTCCGCCTGACCGCATTGGTACCCAATGCGCGCGGCGCTGAGCGTGCAGCGGCAGCCAAGGTCGACATGATGGCCTGCTTCGTATCGGCCAGCGAAAGCCATTGCCAGGCGAATCTGAACAAGCCGATCGAGCGTGCACTGGCCGATGTGGCCGAGTTCGTGCCAATCGCCCGGCAATTCAATATTCCGGTGCGGGGCGCCATTGCGGTGGCCTTCGGCTGTCCATTTGAAGGCGATACCCCGGTTGATTCACTGCTCCGAATCGCCGACACCTACCATGAGTTGGGTGTGCGTCATCTGTCGCTCGGTGACACCACCGGCATGGCCACACCGCCGGTGGTCGAGCGCGCGGTCGATGCGCTTCAGCGGCGCTTCTCCGACATGGAAATTGCGCTTCACTTTCACAATACCCGCGGCGTCGGTCTTGCCAATGTGATGGTCGGCCTGCAGATGGGCATTCGCGAGTTCGAGTCTTCTATCGCGGGCCTTGGCGGTTGCCCGTTCGCCCCGGGTGCGTCGGGCAACATCTGCACCGAGGATCTGGTGTATCTGCTGCAGGAAAGTGGCTACCAGACCGGCATCGACCTCGATAGGCTGTGTGAGGTGGCCCGACAGGTTGAATCGCTGCTGGGCCGTGGCTTGCCAGGGCAGGTCATGAAGGCAGGCCAGCGTCTGCGTAAATTTACGCTCGATGGCGCTCGCCGCGCGGTGGGCTGATCAGCCGGGCGTCGGTGTCGCCCAGCCAACCCGCCCGCCGGCGTTCAGGAGAATTTCGGCGGGCGTTTTTCGATGAAAGCCCGAACCGCCTCGTGATGGTCAGCGCTCAGATGGGCAAGCGACTGGTACGCGGCCGAGGTTTCCAGCACTGACTCCAGCGTGTTGTGCACGCCTTCTCTCAGCAGTCTTTTGGTCATTCTGAGAACGCCTGCCGGATTGCGGGCGATCCGCGCGGCGAGCGCGTGGGCCTCGGCCAGCAGCGTGTCGGCGGCGACAACCTTTGACACCAGCCCGCAGGCGAGCGCCTCCGTGGCGCTGATCGGATCACCCGTAAAGGCCATTTCGGCCGCCTTGGCTGCGCCCACCGCGCGCGGCAGCAGCCAGGCTCCGCCGTCCCCGGGAACAATGCCTACGCGCACGAAGCTTTCGGCAAACGTGGCATTGTCGCTCGCGATGCGGATGTCGCACATGCAGGCCAGGTCAAGCCCCGCCCCCATTGCCGGGCCGTTCACCGCCGCGATGATGGGCACGTCGAGCGCCCACATGGCCTTCGGGATGCGCTGAATGCCGTGCCGATATTCATTGCGAACCGCGTTGGCGTCGATGCCGGGCTGCGCGAACCGCGCCATGTCTTTGACATTGCCGCCCGACGAAAACACCGGTCCCGCGCCGGTCAGGATGATGGCGCGCACGCTGGGATCAGTGCTGGCGGCTGAGGCCGCGGCAACGATTTCGTCGATTGCCGTGTTGCCAGTGAGCGCGTTGCGGGTGGCGGGATGATTCATGGTCCAGATCACCACCGCACCGTCACGGCTGATTTGCAGAAAATCGCTCAACGGAAGTCTCCAGGGTAAAAGGTGGGCCGCTTGATCGCCGGTCGGCAGAAGGTCAGGCGGCCTGGGCGTGAAAGTCGGTCGTCTGGCGCAGCAGGTCGAGCGACAGGCGGGAGGGCGAAGCAACCAGCGCCTGACCGAGCCTGTCGTGCCAGGCCGATTCGCTGCCAGCCGCTTGCCGCCAGGCATGAAGCCGGCGCGTGAGTAATTGAAGATCGAATTCGGCGGTGAAGCCGATTGCGCCATGAACGGCGTGAGCCATTTGCGCGACCTGCAGCGCCGCTTCGCTGGCGCGCGCTTTTGCAATCGCGATGCGCAGCGGATCAATCGCGGCGAGAGGGTCCTGCTCGGTGTTTGTCGAAGGCTGGCCGGGCGCAGCCAGGCAGGCGATGCGTGCGGCCATCCGCGCGGCGAAAGCCTCTTCGGCCATCAGCGACAACTGATGCTGAATGGCCTGAAACTTTCCGATCGGCTTACCGAACTGTTCGCGTTCATTTGCCCAGGCGAGCGAGCGCTGGAATACCGCATCGAGTGCGCCTGCAAGCTGCAGGGCAAGCACCAGTGCCTGGGCCAAACGGGTATCGACCTTCATGGCCAGCCGGGGCGCCGCCTCCCAGGAAGACTGAGGCCACTCCAGCGTGAGGTCGAGTTCGAAGGCGCACCGTTCAGCGGCAGCCTCACTGACGATGAGCAGGCGGGACTCGCCGGCGATGCTGACCAGCACTGCGTGAGCGGTACGTCCACCGACGACCGAGGCGCACCGGACCGCGCTGCTGGCGGTGCGGTGACCGGTGCCCAGTGCGATCGGCCCCCGGGGGGCGGTGATGCCAGACCGCGCAGCGAGTGCGCGCACGATCATGGTTTCCGCGAGCGGCACGGGAAGCGCATGACGACCCGCCAACATCCAGCATTCGGCGACTGCGGCGACCGACAGGCCTGCGCCGCCCTGCGCTTCGCTGACCATCGCATCGGCAAACCCAGCCGCGTCGATGGCCTGCCAGAGGTCGGTTGTTGAACTGCCCGACTCGATCGCCCGAACCACGTCAAACCCGCAGCGATCCGAAAGCAGGGTCGCGAGCGCGTCACTGATCAATGAGTCCATCAGAGGGCTCCATGCAGAAAAATACAACGGGGCTGCGACATCAGCGCAGGCCCAGACCACGAGCGATCATGCCGCGCAGGATTTCGCGGGTGCCCCCTCGCAATGAGAATGACGGCGCGATGCGCGTGGTGTAGGCGAGGGTGGCGAGCAGCTCTGCAGGCACGGTGGAGGGGTCTTCGCGGCTGGCCAGGTCGTCAGCGATCAGGGCGGGGATCTGTTGCTCCAGGCTGGTTCCGAGATCTTTGACCAGCGCGGCTTCGACCACCGGGCTCTGCCCTGCAGATAACTGCGCGGTGACCGCGATGGACATGGCACGCAGCGGTGCCAGATGGCTGGCGATGCGGCCGGCCAACCGGGTGGCGCTCGCGCTGTGGCCGGCTGGCGTGCGGATCCAGGCCAGCCACTCGTCAAACACCACCATGGACGAATAAATGCGCTCCGGGCCGCTGCGCTCATAGGCAAGCTCGGCGGTGACCTGCGCCCAGCCCTGGCCTTCAGCGCCGATCAATGCTTCCGGGCCCAGCTGCACGTCGTCGAAGAACACCTCGCAGAAGTGACGGTCGCCAGCGAGGTCGGTGATCGGCCGCACCGTGACGCCGGGCAGCGACAGATCGACAATGAGCTGCGACAGCCCCTGATGACGATCACCCGGCTCGCCCGAGGTTCGCACCAGCGCGATCATGTAGTGGCAGTGGTGCGCGTTGGTCGTCCAGATCTTGCGCCCGTTCAGCAGCCAACCGGCGTCGTTGCGGCGCGCGCGGGTTCTGACGCTCGCCAGATCCGATCCCGAGCTGGGTTCGCTCATGCCAATGCAGAAGAACGATTCTCCGCGGCAGATTTTTGGCAGGTGAAACTGCTTTTGCGCTTCGGTGCCGTACTTGAGGATGAGCGGACCACTTTGTCGGTCTGCAATCCAGTGTGATCCGACCGGCGCGCCCGCACACAGAAACTCTTCGACCAGCACATAGCGCGCGTAAGCGCTGCGACCACTGCCGCCGTATTCGCGTGGCAGCGTGATGCCCAGCCACCCACGAGCGCCGAGCGCCCGGCTGAGGGCGGGGTCATATCCAGACCAGGATCGGGCCCGGGTCTCGGCTCGCAGGCCGTTCAGGTGGTGGGCAAGAAAGGCGCGCACCTCGGGGCGCAGCGCCTCATCTTCCGCCGGGATCTCGGCGGGGTCAAAACCGGCAAGCTGACTCATTGCTGCATTCGATAATGGGAGCCCTTTAGGATAGCAGTGCTCAGGCGGCGTGTCGGAACGCATGTCGACAACGCGCTCATTGCCTCCCCTACAGCCATCTCCGGCATACTTGCCCTCGAAGGCAACAGGGTTCACCATGACGCCCGTTGTTTTCATCATCCGTCCAACGACTCCAGGAAAAATTCGGACATGAACGCTATCTCCGTTACCCGCATGCTGCGCTCAGGTGTCGCGGCCCTGCTGTTTGCAGCCATCGGACTGCAGGCAAACGCGCAATCAGGCGATGACAAATACCAACCGCAGGTTGGTCAATCTGGCAAAGACGTCGTGTGGGTGCCAACCCCCGACGAACTGGTTCGCCGGATGCTCGAAGTTGCCAAGGTCACCAAAGACGATCTTTTGTTCGATCTGGGCGCGGGTGACGGCAAGATCGCAATCGCGGCGGCCCGTGTCCATGGGGCCCGTACGGTTGGCATCGAGTTCAATCCCGACATGGCGGCGCTTGCCAAGCGCAATGCCGAGCGCGCTGGCGTGTCGGATCGGGTCACGATCATCAACGGCGATATCTTCAAGGAAGATTTTTCCAAAGCCACCGTCATTTCGATGTACCTGCTTCCCGAGCTCAATCTTCGGCTGCGTCCCACGCTGCTGAAAATGCGTCCGGGCACCCGGCTGGTCACCAACTCGTTCACGATGGGCGATTGGGAGCCCGATCAGTCGTTCAGCTCCAACGCCAGCGGGTTCGGCGGTGGCATGGGCTATTTCTGGATTGTGCCGGCTCAGGTTGAAGGCGAGTGGAACCTGGATGGCATGGACGGCAATGCAAGCGTCCGTCTGAACATCACGCAGAAATACCAGCGTGTGGGCGGCACCATCATGGTGGGCGATAAAACCCAGCCGCTGCTTGACCCCCGTCTGGAAGGCGCAGAGCTTCAGTTCCGCTATCTCGCCCCCTCCACCGGCCAGCTGCAGGTGGTCAAGGCCAGCTACACCGACGGTGGCACGCTGAAGGGCCAGGTCGGTCAGTATTCGAGCAATGGCTTCGAGGGCCGTCGCGTTCGCAAGTAACTCCGCTTCGTAGGGTCCTCAATGAGTTCGTCTCCGATCGGGGCCGGTGCCGACCAGCCGGCCCAGCTCCTACGGCCGTATGCAGCGGTCGCCATCATTGTCGGCATCGTCATCGGTGCCGGCATCTTCAAAACCCCCTCGATGGTCGCGGGCGTCAGCGGCGATATGGGGTGGGCGCTCTCGATCTGGGTGGCGGGCGCGCTCATCTCAATTGCCGGCGCATTGTGTTATGCCGAGCTGTCCACCCGGCACGCGCACGCCGGGGGCGATTACCACTTTCTTGAACTCGCATACGGCCGCCATGTGGCGTTCCTGTACGCATGGGCCAAGGCTGCGGTCATCAATACAGGCTCGATTGCCCTGCTCGCCTTTGTGTTCGGCGACTACATGAGCAAGGTGATTCACCTGGGCGTGCACTCCACCGCGATCTGGGCGATTGGAATCGTGGTGGCGCTGACGCTGGTCAACCTCATCGGACTGCAGGCGTCGGGCCGCGTGCAAACCCTGCTGGCAGTGTTCGAGGTGGCGGGTCTCATTGCGGTGGTCATTGCTGGATTCTCGGTCAGTGCGCCGGCTGACTCCACCCCGCCCATGTTCAGTTCAACGCCTGCGCTGGGCATGGCGGGTCTGGCGCTGGTGTTCGTGCTGCTCACGTTTGGGGGCTGGAACGAGGCTGCCTACATCTCTTCTGAAGTGGCGGGCGGCCCCCGCCGTATCGTCAGCATCATCGTCATCAGCCTGTTGTTGATCACCGGCATTTATCTGCTGGTGAACCTGGCGCTTATTCATGGCCTGGGCCTGAAGGGTCTTGCACAATCAAAGGCTGCGGCGGCCGATGTCATGGGCGCCGCGTTTGGCCCCATCGGGCAAAAGGCGCTGGGCTTAATCGTGGCCCTGGCTGCGCTGACCAGCATCAATGCAACCATGATCGTCGGTGCGCGCAGCAACTTTGCGCTGGGCCTTGACTGGAAAGCGCTGCGCTTCATGGGCCGCTGGAATCAGTCGGCAGGCACGCCGGTGCCAGCGCTGTTAATCCAGGGCCTCATCAGTGTGGCCCTGGTTGTGTTCGGGCTATGGCAGCACGATGGCTTTGAGTCCATGGTTGAATTTACCGCGCCGGTGTTCTGGAGCTTCCTGCTGATGGTGGGCATTGCGGTGTTCGTGTTGCGGCGTGCGCCGGCGGGCCCCGACGAATACCGGGTGCCCTGGTATCCCTTCACGCCCCTGGTGTTCTGCGCATCGTGCGCATGGCTGGCGTATTCCAGCATCACGTACGCGGCCAGCCGCAATGCGGTGCATGTGTCGATTGGCGTGATGGCAGTAGGGCTCGTGGCGCTGCTTGCGCTGTCGATCGCTGAACGTCGCCGCTGATGCGGTTACGGATCGCTGAAAACTTCGAGGCGTTTTTTTATGCGCCGCTCTACGCGCTGCAGGCGCTTCGCCTGGCGGAATCCCAGGCACTGATCATTGACTGGCTGCCGCCCGGTGGTCCGGGCGGCGCAATTGACGCGGTACGCGCGGGTTCGGTGGACCTGACCTGGGGCGGGCCGATGCGGGTGCTTCGCGACCGCGACACCACCCCGCATGACGGCGCATCGTTGGTCTGTTTTGGCGAGGTTGCCGGGCGTGACCCCTTCGCTTTGCTGGCGGGGCCGCAACTGCTCGCTGATGACTCGCAACCGTTTGACCTGCGGCGACTGACAGAGCGTCGCGTGTCCGTGGTGTCCGAGGTGCCGACCCCCTGGTTTTGTCTGCAGCAGGACCTGCGCGATCTGGGCGTTGACCCGAACCAGATGCTTGCAAACCAGCAGGTGCTGTCAGGGCTTTCAATGTCTCAGCAAATGGATGCGTTGCAAAGCGGGTCGGTCGATGTCATCCAGTTGTTCGAGCCGCATATCAGTTCGCTCGAGCGGCAGGGGCTTGCAAAGGTCCTGGTGCAGGCGAGCACGCGAGGCCCCTGCTGCTACACCACGTTCATTACATCGCGCGATGGCCTCTCGCGACACCGCCCTGCGCTCGCGGCGCTCGAACGCGCGTTGGCGCTTGCCCAGCAATGGATCGCAACGGCTTCGGATGAGGCGCTTGCCCGCCTGATTGCGCCACGGTTCCCCGCAGTGCCGCTTGATATGCTCTGCAACGCCGTGTCGCGATATCGGTTGGCGGGAGTCTGGTCTGACACGCCGACGGTTTCCCGAACCGGTATCGATCGGCTGCGCAACAGCCTGCTCGCCGGCGGGTTCGTCAGTCGAGCGGCCTCATTCGATGACATTGTCGTAAGCATCTGACCCGTTGGCTGCGCACGCGCAGGAATCATCGCTGTTTCACACTCCGGAGGTGTATCCCATGACAGAGCGAATCACTGGTCATCCTTCAGCCCTTCGCCGGCTGGCGCTATCGCTGCCGGTGGTGGGCGCAGGCGGCCTCGCGTTTGCGCAGACTGCTGCGACGCCGGCATTTCCTGATCGTCCGCTGACGCTGGTGGTACCGTTTCCTGCTGGGGGTCCCGCTGACATCATTGGTCGGCTGTACGCGCAGCACCTAGGACGTCTGGCCGGGCAGAACGTCGTGGTCGAAAACCGGGTGGGTGCAGCAGGTGTCATCGGCACGCAGGCAGTCGTTGCAGCGCAGCCTACGGGTCACACGATTCTTTTCGGATCCACCAGCACCCAGGTCATCAATGAGCTCTTGATTCGAAAACTGCCCTACGACGCGGCCCGCGATCTGAGCCTGGTGGGACTGGTGGCGATCGCCCCGCATCTGCTCGCAGTGCGAGGCGGTCTGCCTGCGCAATCCGTTTCTGATTTGATTGGCCTTGCGCGACGCGAGCCGGGGCGCCTGAGCTTTTCGTCTGCAGGGCCTGGCAGCATCGTACAGATGGGCGGTGAGCTGCTGAAGCTGCGGGCCGGGATTGATCTGCTGCACGTTCCCTACAAGGGCGGCGGACCCGCAACCCTGGCCTTACTGTCTGGGGAGGCGGACATGACCGTCAATGACCTCACGACGCTTAGACCGCATCTGGACAGCGGCAAGATCCGGGCACTTGCGGTTGCGCATGCCTCCCGCCTGCCGCAGTTGCCCGCCGTGCCCACCTTTGCCGAGGCTGGCGTACAGGGAATGCTGTCGAGCACCTGGTGGGCGATTTCAGTGCCCTCGAAGACGCCCAACGATGTACGCGTTGCGCTGCGCGCGCTCCACGAGCGCGTGGTCGCCGATCCAGACTATGTTGCCCGACTGGCGTCGATGGCCTGCGAGCCGCTGGCCATGTCGCCGGCGCAAAGCGCGACCTTCATCACTGAGGAAGCCACGAAATGGCGTTCGGTCGTCACCGCAGCCAAAATCGAATCGCAGTGACTTCGCGACGCCTGTCGCTCGCAGGCGCCGTCCGGCTCGCGCATCGACAGCTCGGTCAGGAAAATTCAGGATGACAACGCTGATTACCGGCGGAACGGGTTTTGTAGGCCTCAACCTTGCGGAGCAGCTGCTTCGTCGCGGCGAGCAGGTCGTGCTGTTTGGTCCGGATGCCCTGCCTCCCGGTGCGCAGGCGCTGCTTGGCGATGTCGCAGGCCAACTGACCGTCGTGCAGGGCGATGTGCTGTCGGGCGCATCGCTCGATCAGGTGTTCAGTGCTTTTCCCGTTACGCGTCTGGTGCATGCGGCCGCGGTCACTGCTGACGCGGGCCGTGAGCAGCGTGCCGCGCGAAGCGTTGCCGAGGTCAATGTTCTGGGCACCATCGAAGTGCTGGAAGCCGCATTGCGGCACCAGATACCGAAGGTGCTGCAGTTGGGAACCGGCTCAATTTTTGGTGCAGGCGGGCTGCTCACGCCCGAGCTCGACGAGCGCACCAGCCCGGTATGGCCCGAGACGCTATACGGCATCACCAAGTTCGCGGCCGAGCGCATTGCACTGCGGTATCGCTCAACCCGATCGCTGAATGTCACCGTGGTCAGGCTGGGCATGGTGTTCGGTCGCTGGGAATATGACACCGGTGTTCGCGATACCTTGAGTCTGCCTTTATTGCTGACCCAGCTGGCCGAGCAGGGTACCCGGGTGACGCTTCATTCAGAGCCTGCCGATGACTGGGTTTATTCGCTCGATGTGGCGCGCGGCCTGATGCTGCTGCTTGATCTGCCCTCGGTGCCGCCCGAGCCTGTGTACCACCTGTCTGCCGGCAGGCGGTGGTCGGTGGCAGATTGGTGCCAGCGTCTGGAGCAGCGCTTTGCAGGATTCAGCGCATCGTTCGTTGATGACCCTGCAGTCGCCTCAGCGGGACGGGGCAAGGTTGCCAGGCGCTCGCCGATGCGAATTGACCGACTGACCCGCGACACCGGGTATGAACCGCAGTATCTGGCTGAGCTGGCGTTTGAAGACTGGGTTGCCTGGCGTCAGCGCGCGCGTGGCGCGGGCTGGCCAGGCTGCTGACCGCGAATCAGTTCCAGCCGCGGGCGCGAACGATCTCCAGCACCTGCTTGGAGGCTTCGATATGTCCGCGAGGTGTGGGGTGGAAGTCGTCAGAAAACAGGTAGGTTTCCCACCAGTTGGCTGGCCTTACGCCTGCAACCTCGGCTGAGGACAACAGGGCCGCGCTGCAGGTGGAAATCGAGTATTTGCCTGGTGCACTGGCTGGGCAGGCGGGTGTGTTGGCGATGGTGAACTCAGGCGGCGGGTCGTTGACCCAGGCATCCAGGGATTTCATCAGGTCGTAGACCGCAACCTTCGATTCGCCCTGGAAACGGGTCGCCAACTGGTTGTTGAACGCGTTCACGAGCGCCAAGCCGAGGCCCCGCACGTTTGTACGGGTAGGAATGTCAGCGATGGTTGCAAGCACCGCCTCCATTCTCGGCGTTTGCGTGATGTTAGGCACGTTGGCAATCACGACTCGAGCAGTGCCGTTCGCCAGAAGCTGATCGCGCACCGTCGTTTCGAGCAGATTCGCAAGCGCGCTCATGTACTGCACTGCGAGGCCGTTGCGCTGGTTGGCATCTGGCGTTGCGGGTACGTTGGCCTCACCCAGCAGTTCGACCATGAGCGACCGGAAGGCAGCGGCCGAAGCAGCCGCAGTCCCAGCGTCCGGGCTGTTCGCCCCAAGCCAGTATTCGAAGACGGTCGCCGCGTCGTTGCCACCTCCGGAAATGAGCACGATGTCGCGATTGCTAAGCTGCTTGCGCTCACGTGTCAGGTCCTTCAGCTGCTGAATGACCGATAAGGGCGTGGTGTCATCAGCCTGACCAACCGGATTGATTCGCGCGCCCGCAACGGCATACCCATTGCACTGAGCGGCCGCTGCATTGAGTGCGACCCCAGTGTTCGTCAAGCCGTACCGCGGACACGGCGTTTCCATGCCAACCCCGGCCGCTACCAGTTCGGTCCAGACCCGGTTGGGCGCGGTCGCGGTACCCTGGACCGTGAACCGGTAGCCGAAGGTGCCGGAGTCGCTCAGGCTGTCGCCGGCGGTAAGCACGCGAAATGTGCTGGTGGAGTCGCCGCAGCCCACGAGCGCGCTGGCGACCACGGCTGCAAGAATCAGAGATAGACGTTTCATCAGAAGACAACCCGTGTTTTCAGTATGGTTGGAAAGAGGCATCGTAGAGCGGGTTTGCGCCATCTGCGATGCGCGACTGGTACTGTACCCCTGTTGTGGGTCATCGACCAGCGGGTCAGCCTGACCGTTTCTGCCAACCGGACCACTGTCCACCTCCAGGAGAGGGTGTATCCACCCGTGACGTTCGATCCTGACAGCCCGCTCTCGAACCCTGCGTTTCGCCGAATCTGGCTGGCTGGCGTGTGCGGCGGCATTGTGCGCTGGCTCGAAATCGTGGTGGTGGGCATCTACGTGTTTGACATCACCGGGTCAGCATTTCTGGCATCGGTGATCGCCATGCTGCGCATTCTGCCGTTTGCACCGGCGGGTCCGATTCTGGCAATGGCGGCCGACCGATTCGGCGTGCGGCGCACCTACCTGGTTCTGGTCCGAATGATGATTGGACTCACGTTGCTGCAGGCGGTGTTGGCGGCGCTTGGCTGGCTGCAGGTCTGGCATCTGGCCATTGGCGCCCTGGCCGCGGGCATTTACTGGGCGGCCGAGTTGCCGCTGCGACGCTCGCTGCTGGGCTCGGTGGTTCCGCCAACCCAGATCGTTGCAGCGATGGCGATCGACACAACCTCCAACAACATCACCAAGATGCTGGGGCCGCTGATGGGGGGCCTGGTGCTGCAATGGACTGGCCTCACGGGCGCGTTCATCTTTTCTACGGTGATGCATGTTGTGACGCTGCGGCTTGTCATGCAAATCGACGAGCGCAAGCGCGCCGTGCCGCGCCGCAGCGGTTTCCTTCGTAATCTGCGCGAGGGAATCGCCTTGGCGCGTACCAACCGGATGGCGCTGCTGGCGATCAGCATGTCGCTGGTTTTCAACCTGTTTGGATTCCCGGGAGCCAGCATGATTCCCGTGGTGGGTGACCAGCAGTTGCAGCTCTCGGCAGCGATGGTGGGGCTGCTGACCGCAGCCGAAGGTATCGGTGCGACGCTGGGTTCGCTGGTCATTGTTCGCTACGGTCATCGAATTCGATTCCATGGCCGATTCTTTGCATCCGGATGCATCATCTTCATGCTGATGATGGCGCTGTTTTCGGTTGCGCCCAATGCCACCCTGGCCTGGACCGCGTTGCTGATTTCCGGGCTTGGTATTGCCTGCTTTACCTCAATGCAGGCAACGTTGGTGCTGATCGGCGCACCCGAATTCGCACGCAGCCGACTCATGGGCCTGCTCTCGATTTCAATCGGCACCGGGCCCCTGGGATTTTTGCTTCTCGGTTGGACCGCCGACCGGGTTGGTGCCTCGACCGCGCTGCAGTTGATGGTGGTGGAAGGCCTGATCGCCTGGTCGATCGTTGCATGGCGGATGCGCGACGTGCTCACGCAGCCCACGCCCGACAATCGCTGACCTGGATCATCCATCCGCGAAAGCGTTCTGCCACGGATCAACAATAGCCCGGTGACCGCTGGCCATTCTTCCTGATCGCGCGGCAGCATCGACAGCCTCTTCCCCGTTCAAGGTGAATGCTGGTGGTCTGGTTGCAGCGCCGGTTTTGGCCCTGTTTCACCGATGGCTGACATTGCGGGGTGTCGGACGGCATCCCGCGCAGCAGCGGGTGGGTGCGCGGGGCGCCAGACAGGAAGCGCCCGCCTCTGACGCCGAGCGCCTACATCGCGCCGCATCGCTGCCGATCGCGCAGCTGCTCGTCGAACTCAATACCCGAGCCGAGGGGCTGTCCGCGCGCGAGGTGGCCGCGCGGCTGCGACGGTTTGGTCGCAACGAATTGCCGCGCGAACCCGCCTGGACGCGTTGGCTGCAACCCGTTCGCAGCGCGGTCAGTCCGTTCAACGTGCTGCTCGGATCACTCGCCGCGCTCGCATGGGTCGCCAACGATGCCCGCGCTGCAGCAGTGATCGGGGTGATGGTCGTCCTGTCGCGTGTGCTGCGTCTCATGCAGGAGGGACGCGCCCATCGCGCCCTCGAACGCCTGCAGTTGATGGTGCGCAGCACGGCTACTGTCGTGCGTACGCCCTCGGGGCATCCAGCGACGGCGGTGCCGTCACCGATCGAAGTGCCAATGAGCGGGCTCGTGCCGGGCGATATCGTGATGCTCGCGGCTGGCGATAGGGTGCCTGCCGACTGTCGACTGATCGATTCGCGGGAATTGTTCGTTGCACAGGCGAGCCTGACTGGCGAGTCGCTTCCGGTTGAAAAAGATGCGAAGCGCTTCGGCACACCCGAGGCGGGCCTATTTACGGAGCCTGCGCTGGTGTTAATGGGCACCACCGTTGTGTCGGGCGGTGCTAAAGCGGTGGTACTCGCGACAGGAGCCTCGACGCTGTTTGGCTCGATTGCGCTGTCGACAGTGGTACAGACACCCGCAGGCAATTCATTGCAGCAGCAGATGAACCGCGTGGGATTGCCGACGTCGGAGGTGCTTCGTGGCCCCGACATCGATGCCCTGGATGACGCAGCGCTCGACCGGGTGCTTGCGCGCACTCGAGTGGCTGCTCGGCTGACCCCGCATCAGAAGGAGCGTATCGCGCAGGCGCTCAAGCGGGCGGGTTGTTCGGTGGGGTTCCTGGGGGACGGGATCAACGATGCGCCGGCGCTGCGCGCTGCGGACGTGGGAATCTCGGTCGATTCAGCGGTTGATGTGGCGCGCGAAGCGGCCGATGTCGTGCTGCTGCAGAAGAGCTTGCTGGTGATCGACGCAGGCGTGATGCAGGGCCGCGCTGCGCTGTGCAACATGAACCGCTATCTGCGGATGGCTGCAAGCGCTAACTTTGGCAATGTGCCGTCGGTGCTGGTGGTGCAACTGATCCGGGCACCGGAGCTGCCGCTGATGCGCCAACGCGCCTCGTGGCCGGTGACTCTTGCGTCGCTGTCAGTGCTTGCGGCGGGCATCAGCCTTCCATTCAGTCCGCTCGCGCCGGTGTTCGGGCTGGCACCGCCACCCACCGCCTGGTTCGCATGGTTACCGCTATTGCTTGGGGGCTATTTACTGCTGATGGTGCGGGTCAGGCACCGACTGGTGGCTCGCCCGCATCACGGGTATTGAGCCCGGCCTGTTGCTCGGCATGCCGTACGGTGGCGATGTAGTCCTTTCCGCCGCTGCCGTTTGCGATCAGTGACTCGTAGGTTTGCCTGACCTGTGCTGCCAGCGGCACGGGCGCCCGGTATTGCGCCGACGCCGCAAGAATCAGGTCGAGATCTTTGGCCATCTGCTCGCAGGAGAACGTAGAGGTGTAGTCGCGGCTTGCAAGCGGGGGCGTTTTGTATCGCACCATGGGCGAGCCGACCGCGCTTTCGCTGATCACCTCGAGCATCTGCTGCCAGTCGAGTCCGCCTTTTTCGCCCAGCGCGAGGGCCTCGCCCAGCATGCCCGCTGATACGGCAATCATGAGGTTGATGACCAGTTTCAAGGTGCGCGCCTGTTCATCGGACCCCACCAGAAAAATCCGCTTCGAGAAGTGGGCAAGCAGCGGCTCAACCCTTGCGAAGTCAGCGCGTTCCCCTGAGGCGAATGTGGTGAGCTGGGCGGCCTCGGCAATCACCGGGTTACCCGATACCGCCACGCGCAGATAGTGTCGACCGAGCGTGTGGGCATGCGCGGCCACCTGTGCTGATGCGGCCGGTGACACCGTGCTGGTGTCCACGAAGATTGCACTAGGCGCGAGGTGGGCCAGTACGCCGGACGGCGCGCAGCTGACTTCAAGCAGCACCTTGTCATCGGGAAGCGAGCTGAAGACGATCTCTGCCTGCTCGCAGGCCTCGGCAATCGACGAGGCAGGCTGTGCGCCGAGCGCAACCAGCGCAGCCTGCGAGCCTGCATCAATATCGAATGCACGCACCGGGTGTCCGGCTGCAACGAGGTGCGCGGCCATGGGTCGCCCGAGCTTGCCGCAGCCGATCCAGGCGATCCGAACCGGTTTCACGCGCGCGCCATGGTGAAGTCGTAGTGAGCGACGCTGAAGGCAACGTCGCTGCGACCGCCATCGGGTGTTGTGCCGGGCGGCTGATCGACGAAATCGACGATCAATGAATCTTTGACGCCGAACACCGCGTCGGATTGCAGCCAGGGGTCGCCCTTGACGAACAGATGGGTCGTGATGGCCCGATAGCCCTCACGCTGCAACATGGTGTGCACATGGGCGGGCCGCCATGGGTGACGCCCCATCTTGCGAAGCATGCCGCCCACCGGGCCATCGGATGGAATGGTGTAGCTGATGGGCTTGACCGTTCGAAACGCATAACGACCCTGGGCGTCGGTTTTCACGCAGCCGCGACCGAACATCTTGCCGTCTGGCGTCTGGACGTCGTAGAGGCCATCGATACCGTCGGTTTGCCAGAGATCGATCGCAACGCCCTCGACGGGATTGCCATCGGTGTCGCGCACGGTACCTGATACAAAGCAGGGCGTGCCGGGCAGGCCTTCAGCGATATTGCCCCACTGCGCAATATCGGGCGCACCGGCCACGAAGAAGGGACCGAACACTGTGGTGTCGGTGGTGCCGGCCGGGTTGCGGTGATTGATCGCATCGACCAGCATTGAGACGCCCAGCGTGTCCGACAGCAGGATGAATTCCTGACGCTTGTCGTCACAGCGCTGACCTGTTTCGGTAAGAAACCGTATCGCGTTAAACCACTCTTCTTCGGTTGGTTCGATGTCGCGAACGAACGCATGAAGGTGCCGGATCAGTGAGCTCATGATCTGCTTGAAGCGCGGATCCTCGCATTGGCTAAGGCGTGCAACAGCCGCTTCGGTCAGGGTGGTTTCATCAAAGTTCATCGCGCAGTCTCCAGGTCGGCAACCGAGAAAGACTACCGATCCGAAGCGCTTCAAGCAAGGCGGTGACTAGCCGCCTTCGTCGACCCGGATGCCGTGACGCGTGGCGAGGTCTTGCCAGCGACGGCTGTCGTCAACGATGAAGCGTGCCATCGAGGCGGGGTTGGGCGCCACGATGTCGAGCGCATCCGCGGTGAGCCGATCGCGAATTGCAGGCTGCCTGATCGCTTCATCAAGGGCGGAGGCGATTTGCGCGATGATGTTCGCGGGCGTTTTGGCGGGTGCGGCAAAGCCGAACACGTTGCGAACGTCAAGAGTGTCGAATCCCGATTCACGCATTCCAGGAACATCGGGAAGCGAAGGCGTGCGCGCGCTGGTGGATACCGCCAGTGCGCGGATCCGACCTTCGCGCAGATGCGGCAGCAGCGCCGGAATCGTGCCTGTCAGCAGATGGATCTGCCCACCCACCAGATCGACGACCGCGGGGGCGGTACCGCGATAAGGCACATGTACGATCTGCGCGCCGGTTTGGGCATTTAGCAGTTCAAGCATCAGGTGGTTGATGCCACCGGCACCGGCCGAGCCGTACAGCACCGTACCCGGCCGTTCGCGGGCGCGACGGATCCAGTCGTCGAGGGAACGTGCCTCGCTCTGGACGCTGCCGGCCCACAGCAGCGGGCCCGAGGCGATGAGTCCGATCGGGGCAAAGTCGGCGACGGGGTCGTAGCCGGCGCGCGAATTGACCGCTGCGACCGTGGTAAACGGCGAGGCGACCAGCAGAATCGTGAGCCCATCGGGCGGGCTTTGTGCGACCAGCCGAGATCCGATCGCACCGGATGCACCCGCGCGATTTTCGACGGCGACCGGGCGGTTCAGCGACTGGGCCAGCGCGGGGGCGATCAGCCGGGCAACCGCATCGGTGCCCGCGCCGGGCGCGAAAGGCACGACGATCCGAAGCGGCTTGTCGCTCTGCAGGGTCGTTTGGGCGAAGGACGCGGGCGGCGTGACCGAGGCGGCCAGCGCCGCGGTGAGCAGCGCGCGGCGGGCTGGCGAGCGTTGCAGTTCAGTTGTTTTGCGCATTTGGTGTGTCGGGCTTGGTGGCTGACTGATCCGATGTTGTATCGGGCTTGGCCGATGCCTCGGTTCCGGTGGACGTTTCGGTGCTGGTTGATGCTGGGCTTTTGGGGACCACCGGCACGCGGGTCAACAGGTAAACCGATAAACCGGTGGAAATGCAGAGGGCGATGAACACGGCGAGTGCCGTGGCAACGCGTGGCTTGTGGCTGGCTTTTTGTGGGGTGTCTTCGAGGCGTACCGGGAATACCGGCTTCGGAGCAAGCGATGGCGCAGCGGCCGCAAGCGCGGGCTCCACATCGGCGAATTCTTCAAGCGGCTGCGGAAACCGACACGCGCCGCAGATTCTGGCCGTGGCTTCAATGGGCGCGCCGCACTCGATGCAGTACATCGCAAATCCTTCAGTGAGCTCGCCGCGTCGACGGCGCTTTAGGGCGTACCGGACTGCGGGGCGTCAGGGTGCGCGTGAGCGAGTCGAGCGAGCGACCGATGACGTCGATGTCGTTGCGCGCCTGTTCCAGACGCTCGATGACATCGGGTTCGAGCAAGCTGGGTCGGTCCTCGGGGGGCGCTTCGGCTTGCACCGGGCTCGGCGATGCGATCGGCGGTGTGGGGGGCTCGCTGGTTTGAAGTGGCTCGTCCGCGCGGGCCTGATCAGGGGGCGCGGCGGGCGCGGCGGGCTCAGCGGGCTCAGCGGGCTCAGCGGGCGCGGCAACCTCAGCATCGTGCGCTATCTCTGTGGCCGCTGCGACGGCAACTTGCGGTTCAGGCTCGGGTTCAGCGACGGCCGGTAGCGTCGCGCAGAACATGCAAAAGCGGGCGACCAGGGGAAGCGCCTCACCGCATGCGCGGCACGGCTGGGTTGGCGGCGGCTCCGGGATGGGTGCGGTGATCGCGGCAACCTGGTCTTCGGCGACTGCGATAGCGGGCGGCTCGAGGGGTTCTGTGGTCGGCTCGACCCGGGGCGGCATGTTGGCAACGGTCGTCAGCTCGGGCGGTGGCTCAACTGGCGCAGCCGCTTCAACGGTAGCCGGTACGGGAACTTGCTCAGCCGTTCGCAGTTGCAGTGCGCCGCAGGCTCGGCAGAACTTCGCATGCGAAGGGAGCCGCATTCCACATGCGCCGCAACTTGAGCCGCCCGTCACGGGTGGCTCCGGAACATCCACCGGCTGCGCGGCCTGCACGGGCTGAACCGGCACGGCAGCAGGCAGCGCGTCGGCGACCAGCGCGTCGGCGACCAGCGTGGGGGCGACCAGCGTGGTCGGCCCTGCAGAGCGCTGGGCTACACCACAGCGCCTGCAAAATCGTGCGCTGCGCGGCAGCGGGTACTCGCAAGCCGAACAGCGGTGGCGCGGCACCGGTGCTGCCACGGGCGCGCTGGGCTGCGCCGCAACGGTGGCCGCACCGACCGCCAACGGTCCAGATGCTGCGTCGGCGTCGGCTGGGCGCAGCATCGGTGCCGCGGGTGCGCCAGGCGGCGGCGCCTTGGGGACAAAGCCATGTTCGATGCTGTCCGCCGCGGCGACTGCGCCAGCCTTGGCCCGACGCGGGCGTTTGGGCTTCGAGGCCTCGGACGAAGCCTGAGGTTTCCGTGCTCGGCCGGCCGAACCGCCGGCTTTGGACGCTGCCTGGTCAGACGCGTCTGGCGCGGCTTTGCGCGATTTGCGTCGTGTGGCGGGACTGGCGGTCGTGCGCGGCATGGATGGCTTCGAACGGCAATCGGGAACCTTCAACTGTAGTTCGGCCCTGCCGGGAGTGCAAATAACGCAGCGGTAACGTGTCGCGCCGATGCGACCGCCCGCCCGCCGCGCGAGCGTCTGATAAACGTCTAGCGCTCGCCCAGCTCGCGCAGAATCGCATCGCTGTCGATCCCGAGTGCCCGTGCGGGTACTGGTACCGGGTCGGGGCAGGCGGCAAACCGCGCGGGGCAGCGGATAACGGTTTGTTCGCAATCATCTTCAGCGCGGGCTTGAAGCCAGAGCTTGCGCGCGAGGGTCTGTTCGCAATGCACCACATCGAAAATGCCCAGCACCGGAATGATGCGAGGCTCACCCGATGGGGTCGAACCGTCGCTCAGATGGAAACCCTGGTCGCCCGATTCCACCCGTGGCGGTAACGGCAGACCCTGTCCGTTCCAGGCCATCTGGGTGGTCCAGGCGCAGATGTCCTGCATGGACAGATCGATGAATTGCCCCAGCCCCGAACGACGCCGCTCCTCGAGCGCGCCCAGGATGGCGGTGGCCGCGAACGCCGCGCCCATCACGTCGGCGATCGATGGCCCGGTTTTCATTGGAATGTCGTTGGCGCGGTTCAGATCCATCAGCCCCGACATGGCCTGAACAACCGTATCGAATGCAGGGCGCCCGGGATATACCGAGTCGACACCGAATCCCGAAATTGAGCAGGCGACCAGCCTTGGGTTGAGCTGATGCAGTGCCTGCGGTGTCAGGCCTTTGCGGGCAAGCGCGCCAGGCCGCAGATTTTCGATCAGCACATCGCACCCCGCGAGCAGATGCTTCAATCGTTCGAGGTCACCCGGGCTGCCAATATCAAGCACCAGCGAACGCTTGTCGGCGTTCTGAAAAGAGAAGAAAACCGCCCGATCGCCCTTCATCGGTGGCCAGTGCCGGACCGCCTCACCACCCGGCGGTTCAAGCTTGATGACTTCGGCACCCAGCGCGGCCAATTGCCGGGAGGCCGCCGGCGCCGTGGTGTAGTGACCAATTTCGAGCACACGAATACCCGCCAGCGGCCGGTCGGATGAACGCGGTGCGGGACCGATCGTGTCGAGCAGCGGGCTGCGAACCCGCAGCAATTCCATCACCAGTGGCCGATCGGCATCGGGCGCACTGACCGAGGCGGGCGCGCGGCCGGGTGAGCGGCTCATCCTGAAAGGCGAACCCGCGACAAAAATCGCCCGACCGGCCGGATCAGTAGCCTGATGGATCATCGCGCGATGACTCAGGTTGGCTTCATTGGCGGCGCCGTCGATGGGCGCGATGGGGCCGCACGGAATGCCGGCTGAGGCGAACTCGCGCGTGCACACTTCGATCGTGTGCTTGCCGATCCAGGCTTGCATGCCCGCATCGACCGCATCAGCCTTTGCAACCCGATCTGCGATCGCTGGAAACTGCTCGGCAAGTTGCCGGCCGGCCTGACCCATCAGACCGCAGATTCGTTGCCACTGGTCGTCATTGCCTGCGCAGACAAGCACCCAGCCGTCGCTCGCCCGGTAAACATTCCAGGGCGAGGACAGCGGGTGTCGATTTCCAACACGATTGGCCGTCTTGCGAATGCCGCCCAGCGCGGCGGGCAGGAACGTGGTCATGGCGCTGAACGCTGCGTCGTAAAGCGCCACGCTGACGTGTTGACGGCCGGCGCTGGAGAGCCTGTAGGCGGCCAGGGCTGCGCCCGCCACATGAATACCTGCCAGATGTTCAAGCAGCGGCAAGGCCACCGGCAGCGGCGCGGAGTCGGCCATTCCCGTGGCGTCCATCATTCCGCTTAAGGCCTGAATCTGCACGTCGGTCGCAGCCCATCCCGAATGCGGGCCCGTGTCGCCAAACGCGGTCAGGTCGCAGAGCACGGCACGCGCTGCCAGAGCGGGCAGCACATCGGTTTGATAGGCAAGCGGATCGGCGTCGCTGCAGCGCAGTGCAATGTCGCTGGCCAATGCAAGGCGCTCGAGCAGCGCGCGATCGGAGGGGTTCGCGGCGTCGATCCGGATGCTGAGCTTGCCCGCAGCAAGCGGTAGCCGATGGTGCCACTTGGGCTGTGCGAACGCGCCCGCTGCATGCGACTCAACGCAGATCACGGTCGCGCCCAACTGCGCCAGCAGTGATCCGGCGATCGCGGCACCGATTCGGGCGCCCGACTCGAGCACGATCACACCTTGGAGGGGGGCGTTGTCCTGCGGGGTGGCGTCCTGGGTCATCGATGCTCCGCGTTGGCTCGCGCCAATTCAGTGCGCGTGGCGCCGAATTATAGGGACCTCAGCGGATCGGGGTGGTGCTTTGCATTGACGCGCAGACTGCGGTCGGTTTAGCCTCGCAGCTCCAAAGAAAATCGAATCAAACACAGGGAGATACCGATGATTCGCCCGGCACTGGCCACGCTTTCCGTGGCACTGATTTCCGGCTGTGCGCTGACGCCGCAGCATGCGCCGCCTCCCAACGATCCGGTCACGTTGAAGGTCAACGTGTTTCGGGGCTCGAGCAATATTCCAATTTATCTGGCGCAGGAAAACGGTTACTTCTCGCGCCGCGGCCTCACCATTGAGATGCAATTCACGCCGAACTCAACCGCCCAGCGGCAGGGGCTTGCAGCGGGTCGGTTCGATATTGCGCATGCTGCGGTCGACAATGCGATTGCGATGATCGAAGTGGCCAAAGCCGACGTGGTCATCGTGGCAGGCGGCGATGGCGGCATGAACGAACTGCTGGTTCGGCCCGAGATCAACCGCCCCGCTGATATTCGTGGCAAGTCGTATGTGGTTGATGCGCCCAACACCGCATATGCGCTGATCGGACGCAAGATCTTCCGCGAGGCGAGCCTGCGGGACGGCGTCGATTACAAACTCGATCCATTGGGCGGCTCCGAGGCACGAAGCAACGGCCTGAATGTGCCCGAGCGTGCCGCAACGCTGCTCAATCCACCCTGGAACTTTATCGCCCGCGACAAAGGCGCGAAGAGCCTGGGCCGGACCACCGATCTGTTCGGGCCCTATCAGGCGAGTGGAATTTTTGTCATGCGCCCATGGGCGGCGAAAAATGGCCCAGCCCTGGAGCGTTATCTTGCCGCCTACATCGAAGGGTGCCGGGTGGCTCAGGACCCCTCCCAGCGTGAGCTCGTACTGCGGGTGTTGCAGCGCGAGTTGAAGCTTACGCAGCGCATCGCTGAGCTTACCTACACCGAACTGACCACCGCGGGCAGTGGTCTTGCCAAAGACTGCAGCTTCGACATGAAGGGCTTTCGCAATGTGCTGGCCTTGCGTGCTGAAATCGAAGGCCAGTGGGGCGGCAAAGCGCCCGCGCCCGACAAGTATCTGGATCTGAGCTTCTTCGAGCGAGCACGCTCGCACGCACGGCCCTGACCGGTGCATGCAGGCCGACCCGGCGCCACGCCTGGATCGGCCTGCTGAGCGCTACTCGGCGCGCGCGCCGGATTTCTTCACCACGTCGCCCCATTTGCTGATTTCAGCGGCCTGATAGGTGGCGAGTTCTTCGGGCGTGCTCAGCACGGCATCGAGCCCCAGTTTCTGCATCCGTTCCTGAACGTCGGGCAGTCGGTAAACGCGCAGCACTTCCTGGTGAAGTCGATCGATGGCCGCGCGCGGCGTGCCCGCGGGCGCGAACATCGCAAACCAGGTGACCGCTTCGAACCCGGGAAGGGTTTCAGCGACGGTGGGAATCTCAGGCGCTGAGGCTGAGCGCTTGAGCGTGGTGACCGCAACCGCCCTGATCTTGCCCTCGCGGGCCATCGGCAGCGCCGAGGGCATGTTGTCAAACATCAACTGGATGCTGCCGCCCACCAGATCGGGAATGGCAAACTGCCGGCCTTTGTAAGGCACATGCGTCATGGTGGTGCCCGTCATGGTCTTGAATAACTCGCCTGACACATGCACCGAGGTGCCCACGCCCGGGGAGCCAAACGACAGCTTGTCGGGATTGGCCTTCATGTAGCTGATCAGATCGCTGACGGTCTTGACCGGCAGGTTGTTGTTGACGACCAGCAGATTGGGCGCAGAGGCCACCAGCGACACCGGCGAAAAATCCCGAACCATGTCGTACGGCATCTTGGCATAGAGCCCGCCATTGATCGCGTGGGTACCCACCGTGCCCATGACCAGCGTGTAGCCGTCGGGTGCCGATTTGGCAACGAAGTCGGCGCCGATGTTGCCGCCCGCGCCCGGTCGGTTATCGACAATGATCGGCTGACCCAGTTGGGCCTTGTCGCTGAACAGTCGGGCAAGGATGTCAGGTGCACCACCCGTTGGGAAGGTAACGACCAGTCGAACCGGCCGGTTGGGCCAGGTTTGCGCCTCAGCAAGTCCAGGCGCAATGCCCGCAGTCAGCGCGGTGAACAGCGCGGCCAGCGCCGCGGCGGATCGAACAGAACGAGTCATGTGCGTGTCTCCTTCGATGCGAACCCCATCGATGCGAGGGTTCTCGCTCCGGATTGTAGGGCGTCCGGCATCCGCCGGTCGGGTTGCACGGAAAAGCGCTGATCTAGACACGCAAGGATGACGACGCCAGCCAGCGGCTTATCCGCGCGAAAAGCAGGTTTGGGCTGATGGGCTTGCTGATGAAGTCACACATGCCCGCGTCCATGCAGCGCTGGCGATCGTGTTCGAACGCGTTGGCGGTCGGCGCGATGATGGGAGCCGGTGGCGTATCGCCCCGGTTCGCAATGATCGCAGCCGCCGCTTCAGGACCGCTCAGCTTGGGCAGTTGCATGTCCATCAGAATCAGGTGGTAATCCAGGTTGCCAGCCCGTCGGACGGCGTCCGCGCTGTCGCAGGCGGTATCGACGACCAGCCCAGTTCGTACCAGGAGCATTGAGAGAAGCTCGCGGCTGAGCGGGTCATCTTCGACCAGCAGGACACGGCCTTCGAAGCGCGGTACGGGGCTGTCGGTCCTGGTTAAGGCGCGCGTGGCCCCCTGGTTGGGATGTCGCACCAGAAGATCGATCAGGCGAAATTCTGCCGTGGTGAGCGGCACCTCACGGTCGCCCAGCTGAATCGCCCGACGCGCCGCCTCGAACAGTCCTTTACCGACCGCCCAACGGTGCGGCCCTGCCTGCATGCCTGGCGCATGCGCGGATCTTGACAGTGCGTTGCGCAGCCTCAGTTGAAGTTCGCGCGGCTCAAGCGGCTTGACCAGATAGTCGTCGGCGCCCACCTCGAGTCCGATGATGCGATCGATCGGTTCGCCGCGTGCGCTTACGATCAAAAACAGGAAAGCGTCGTTCAACCCGCCAGAGCCGAACCAGGTCAAGACCGTTTTCACTGCCCAGCATCAGATCAACGATGGCGATGTCGGGAGGTTTGCGTTCGGTCAGCCGCCGCGCTTCATCGAGGCACCGCGCGCCGGTGAACAGATCGCCTGCCTGTTCAATCATCACGCGCACCAGATTCAGCGAAACAGGGTCATCGTCAACGACCAGGACTGTACGTTTCATGGTGTGGGGCTCCTAATGGCTCGTTCGCCTCGGTTGATTGTCCGAGTAAACCCACTGAAATAAATAAAATAGATAAGGTTAAATTTATAAAGACTTGTTGTTAAATAAACAAAGTGACTGATAAAGCATTCTCGACGTGATTAATAAGGAATTCTTGGGCGCACTTCACGACGTGTTGGGTGACGCCACGTTGGAGCCCATCGTGGCCGATCTATGCATCAGCCTGCCTACCTACATGGATCAGTTGTCGCAGGTCGCAAAATCGGGTGATCGCGCCGGGCTGCGTGCACTGGCACATCGCCTGCGGGGCAGGGCTGCCATGCTGGGGTGTGGCGGTCTCTCGGCTGCCCTCGAGTCGCTCGAAAAGCAGGCCTCAGCGCCTGAGAGTTCGGTAACCGCGATCGGTTCGCAGATCGAGGCCATCGCCCCGATCGCGCACGCCACCATGATGGCGCTACAGGCGTTCGTTGATCAGCGTCCGAGCAGCCAGCCCGCTGCGAATGCCGCCACAATGGCAACCCACCAGATCCAGTTGGATGATCCCGCGGCGGCAGGCTGTGGGGCAGAAGAGACCGGCGCGGCAGGGGCTGTTGGCACGGCGCCGGTGGAAGCCGGTTCGGGCTGCGGTTGGCTGGCGTCTTCGGCGGGCGCCACTGCAGGCGCATAACGCTTGACCAGTTCCGCCTCAAAGCGGCTGAAAAACTCTTCGGCGAGTGATTTCGCAACGCCGTCGATCAGACGCTGGCCAATCTGCGCGAGTTTGCCGCCTACGGTGGATTTCACCGAATAGCGCAACTCAACGCCGGTGTCGTTTTGAACCAGATGAACCTGTGATTCGCCCTTGCCGAATCCGGCTGCGCCGCCCTGGGCGTCAAAGCGTAGCGAGTACGACTCGGGCACGACGATGTCCGCCAGCG
>VGHA01000026.1 GCA_016868375.1 Betaproteobacteria bacterium
ATGGAGCAGGGGCTGCGGTTTGCGATCCGTGAAGGCGGACGCACGGTGGGCGCCGGCGTTGTCGCCAAGGTCATCGCGTAAGGCACACGCGTCATCCGCGCCTGCGCCGTGTGGCGCGGCGCGGTGTGACAGTTGGCAGATACACAGCAGGCAATCGTTCTTTTGACCGCAGCAAGCGCTGCATCGCTCTTTAGGAATCCTCATCATGCAAAGCCAGAAAATCCGTATCCGCCTGAAAGCCTTTGACTATCGTCTGATCGATCAGTCGGCTGCCGAAATTGTTGATACCGCCAAACGCACAGGCGCTGTGGTGTGCGGTCCGGTGCCCCTGCCCACCCGTATCCAGCGCTTTGACGTGCTCCGTTCGCCGCACGTGAACAAGACCTCGCGCGACCAGTTTGAGATGCGTACGCACCAGCGTCTGATGGACATCGTTGACCCCACCGACAAAACGATCGATGCGCTCACCAAGCTCGATCTGCCCGCTGGTGTCGACGTCAAGATCTATGTTCAGCAGGCTGACGGTTGGCGCGGCTGATTCGTTTGTATCCGCAAATACCGTCTCATTTGGTGGGTTTCGGGTTTTAAGTTATTCTCGAAGGCTTTTCGGAATTTCGGGGCGAAGGCACTGGACGTAAACACTACGTCTTTGGTTTCGCACCCGCGCAAAAACACCCGGCCAATTGCAGTCGGGACTGGAGAAAAAAATGAGCCTTGGCCTATTGGGGCGCAAGGTCGGCATGATGCGTATCTTCACTGACGACGGCGATGCCGTTCCGGTGACGGTCGTGGACGTGTCCGACAACCGTGTGTCTCAAATCAAGACCGTCGAGTCCGACGGTTACAGCGCAATCCAGGTTGCCTTCGGCAAGCGTCGCGCCAGTCGCGTCACCAAAGCGCGTGCCGGACACTTCGCCAAAGCGGGCGTCGAAGCGGGCAGCGTTATTCGCGAGTTTCGCGTTGCCGCCGATGTCGTCACCGGATACCAGCCCGGCGCGGTCATTCCCGCGGGCCTGTTTGAAGCCGGTCAAAAGGTGGATGTGCAGGGCACGTCTCACGGCAAGGGCTTTACCGGCACCATCAAGCGGCACAACTTCGGTTCAGGGCGCGCATCGCACGGCAATTCGCGTTCGCACAACGTTCCCGGCTCCATCGGTATGGCGCAGGATCCCGGCCGAGTGTTCCCGGGTAAACGCATGGCCGGTCACATGGGCGCGGTCACCAGCAGCGTTCAAAATCTGGTGGTGGCGCGCGTGGACGCCGAGCGCGGGCTGCTGATGCTGCGCGGTGCGGTGCCGGGTGCCAAGAACGGCTCGGTTGTTGTCACGCCAGCCATCAAAGCTCCCGCGCCCCGGCGCTCGACCGGCAAGGCTTGAGGAGATCCCTGAACATGGAACTGAATCTGCTCGATCAGAGCGGCCAGGCCTGCGCAAAGGTTGAAGCGCCCGACACCATTTTCGGGCGTGAGTACAACGAGCCGCTCATTCATCAGGTGGTCGTTGCCTATCAGGCAAACGCCCGTAGCGGAAACCGTGCGCAGAAAGACCGCAGCGAAGTTCGTCATTCCACCAAGAAGCCCTGGCGCCAGAAGGGAACCGGCCGTGCGCGTGCCGGTATGACTTCGTCGCCGTTGTGGCGCGGTGGCGGCAAGACCTTCCCCAATTCGCCCGACGAAAACTTTTCGCACAAAGTCAATCGCAAGATGTACCGCGCTGGCGTGTGCTCCATCCTGTCTCAGCTTGCCCGCGAAGAACGCGTAGCGGTGGTTGAAGCGCTGTCTATCGAAGCGCCGAAAACCAAGCTGCTGTCGGACAAGATCAAGGCGATGGGTCTGGGTGCAAATGGCGCCTCGGTGCTCGTCATTACCGATTCGGTTGACGAGAACCTTTTCCTTGCCTCGCGCAATCTTCCGCACGTCATGGTGGTTGAGCCTCGGCACGCCGACCCGGTGTCGCTGGTGCATTTCTCCAAGGTGCTGATCACGCGCGCTGCCCTTGCGAAAGTTCAGGAGATGCTCGCATGAACCAGGAGCGACTCACCAAGGTGCTCGTGTCCCCGATCGTCTCCGAGAAGGCCACGTTTGTCGCCGACCGGAATAACCAGATCACCTTCCGGGTGCTGCAGGACGCCACCCGGCAGGAAATCAAGGCGGCGGTCGAATTGCTGTTCAAGGTCGAAGTCGAGTCCGTTCAGGTACTGAACCAGAAGGGCAAGGCCAAGCGCTTCGGTCGGTTTTCCGGTCGTCGGCGCCATGTTCGAAAGGCCTATGTCAGCCTGAAAGCCGGCCAGGAAATTAACTTTGCGGAGGCCGCGTAAATGCCCATCGCCAAGATGAAGCCGACATCGCCTGGACGCCGGGCGATGGTCAAGGTGGTGCATCCGAACCTGCATAAAGGCAGGCCGGTTGATGCGCTCACCGAGAGTCAAACACGCGGCTCGGGGCGTAATAACCTCGGCCGGATCACCACACGCCACAAGGGTGGCGGCCACAAGCGCCAGTACCGACTGATCGATTTCCGTCGCAACAAGGACGGGATCTCGGCGAAGGTCGAGCGTATTGAATACGATCCGAACCGTAGCGCCCACATTGCGCTCCTGTGCTATGCCGATGGCGAGCGTCGCTACATCCTCGCGCCCCGCGGCGTTGAGGTGGGCACGCAGCTCATGAGTGGATCGCAGGCGCCCATCCGCCCCGGCAATACGCTGCCCATCCGTAATATTCCGGTCGGTCAAACCATCCACGCCATCGAGCTGCTGCCTGGTAAAGGTGCGCAGGTTGCGCGTTCCGCAGGCGCCTCGGCTCGACTGCTGGCGCGTGAGGGTACCTACGCGCAGGTTCGTCTGCGGTCTGGCGAAATTCGCAAGGTGCATATCGAGTGCCGCGCGACGATCGGCGAAGTAGGCAATGAAGAGCATGGGTTGCGTCAAATCGGCAAGGCCGGCGCCACGCGTTGGCGCGGTATCCGCCCGACGGTGCGCGGCGAAACCATGAATCCGGTCGATCACCCGCACGGCGGGCGTACGCGTGGCAATCGCCACCCGGTATCGCCCTGGGGTACGCCCACCAAGGGCTACAAGACCCGGCGCAACAAGCGCACCGATTCGATGATCGTTCAGCGACGCGGCAAGTAACGGACAGGTGACGGAACAGCTATGGGACGCTCAGTCAAAAAAGGCCCGTTTGTAGACGGCCACCTGATGAAAAAAGTCGATACGGCCATCGCCGTCAAAGACAAGAAGCCGATCAAGACCTGGTCGCGCCGCTCCACGGTGATCCCCGATTTCATCGGACTCACGATCGCTGTGCACAACGGCCGCCAGCATGTGCCGGTGTTCATCAACGAGAACATGGTCGGGCATAAGCTTGGCGAGTTCGCGCTGACCCGTACGTTCAAGGGACACGCGGCCGACAAGAAGGCCGGCGCGAAGAAATAAGGAAGCGACATGCAAACGCAAGCCATCCTGCGCGGCGTTCGGCTGTCGGCCCAAAAAGGCCGATTGGTTGCCGACATGATCCGCGGCAAGCCGGTTGAGAAGGCGCTGAACATCCTGATGTTCTCGCCAAAGAAGGCCTCCAAGATCGTGCAAAAAGTGCTCGAGTCGGCCATCGCCAACGCCGAGCACAATGACGGCGCCGATATCGACGAGTTGCGGGTCAAAACCATTTACGTCGAGAAGGCCACGTCTCTGCGTCGTTTCTCCGCTCGCGCCAAAGGGCGCGGTGCGAAGATCGAAAAGCAGACCTGCCACATCTTCGTGACGGTTGGCGACCGCTGACCGCAGGCGCAAGGGAAACGACATGGGACAGAAGATTCACCCGACCGGATTCCGTCTTTCGGTCAGCCGCAACTGGGCCTCCCGCTGGTATGCATCGGGTAGCCAGTTTCCACAGCTGCTCAACGACGACCTGCGCGTTCGCGAATACCTGCGCCGCAAGTTGAAGAGCGCATCGGTCAGCCGCGTGCTGATCGAGCGGCCCGCGAAAAACGCCCGCATCACCATTTTCTCGGCACGACCGGGTGTGGTTATCGGCAAGAAGGGCGAGGACATCGAACTCCTGAAGGCCGACCTGCAGCGCCTGATCGGCGTGCCGGTGCACGTCAACATCGAGGAAGTGCGTAAGCCCGAAATCGATGCTCAGCTGATCGCCGACTCCATCACCCAGCAGCTTGAGAAGCGCATCATGTTCCGCCGCGCAATGAAGCGCGCCATGCAGAACGCAATGCGACTCGGCGCTCAGGGCATCAAGATCATGAGCTCGGGTCGCCTGAACGGCATCGAGATCGCACGTACCGAGTGGTACCGTGAAGGTCGCGTGCCGCTCCACACGCTGCGAGCTGACGTCGATTACGGCTTTTCCGAGGCGCGCACCACATACGGCACCATCGGTGTCAAGGTATGGGTCTACAAGGGTGACACGCTCGGCCGCAACGATGCGCCTCAAACCGCCGAAAAAGAAGCGCCCGCCCCCGAGCGCGAGGATCGTCGTCCGCGCCGTGGCCCCCCGGGGCGGCCTGGTGCCGGCCCCCGCGGTCCGCGCCGCGGACCTGCTGCTGAGGGTGCGGCTGCCGCGCCCGCGGGTGATGCCGCGGCCGATGCGACAAAGACCGCCGTCAAACGCGTGCGCAAGGTTGCCGCTCCGGCCACCGACGCCGCCAAGAAGCCTGAGTGAAGGAGTGAGCGATGCTGCAACCCGCTCGTCGAAAGTATCGAAAAGAACAGAAGGGCCGCAACAAAGGGCTTGCCACGCGTGGCGCGTCGGTGTCCTTTGGTGAATTCGGCCTGAAGGCAACCGGACGCGGTCGACTGACCGCGCGCCAGATCGAAGCTGCCCGTCGTGCCATGACCCGTCACATCAAGCGGGGCGGACGGGTGTGGATTCGTATCTTCCCGGATAAGCCGATCTCGAAGAAGCCCGCCGAAGTTCGCATGGGTAACGGCAAGGGCAACCCCGAGTACTACGTCGCTGAAATCCAGCCCGGTAAAGTGCTCTATGAGATGGACGGGGTCAATGAGCAGCTCGCGCGCGAGGCATTTGCGCTTGCCGCAGCCAAGCTGCCAATTTCCACCACGTTCGTCACGCGGATGGTGGGCGCTTAAGCGCCGGCCGCTCGAAAGGACAACCGATGAAGGCTAAAGACCTCCGCGCCAAGGATGACCAGGCGCTCGGCAAAGAACTCGACGAGTTGCTGCGCGCGCATTTCAAACTGCGCATGCAGCACGGCACCCAGCAGCTCAACGACAGCAGCCAGTTGCGTAAGACGCGTCGCGATATCGCGCGTGTACGCACGCTCATCAATGAAAGGGCGGCAGCCAAATGACCACACCCGAATCCACAGGCGCCCGCGTCAAGCGCACGCTAACCGGCCGCGTCGTCAGCAACAAGATGCAGAAAACCGTGACGGTGCTCGTTGAGCGCAAGGTCAAGCACCCTGTCTATGGCAAGTATGTCCTTCGCAGCACGCGCTTTCACGCCCACACCGACGCCCAGATCAGCGAAGGGGCCACGGTTGAGATCCAGGAAAGCCGCCCCATTTCGCGCACCAAGGCCTGGGTGGTCTCGCGTGTGGTGTCGGGGGCGCAGGCGTAATCGGGTTCGCCCCTGATTTGCACGACTTAAGTTTTTCTGTCACGATGTAAGGCTTTCCCGGATTCTTTGATCTCGCGAGTGGGACACCAGCGCGTGGGGTAGAGGAAGCCGGAAATTTTCAAACCCATTCCTCGGGGCCAAGACTGTCCGCCGAAGCAGGCGGTGCAAGTTGGTGAATAGACATGATTCAGATGCAGTCGAGGCTGGACGTCGCCGATAACACTGGCGCGCGCTCAGTCATGTGTATCAAGGTGCTCGGCGGGTCCAAGCGCAGGTATGCGGGCATTGGCGACATCATCAAGGTGTCGGTCAAAGATGCCCAGCCGCGCGGTCGGGTCAAGAAGGGCGAAATTTACAACGCAGTGGTTGTCCGCACGGCCAAGGGGGTTCGTCGTCAGGACGGATCGCTGGTGCGTTTCGACGGCAATGCTGCAGTGCTGCTCAATGCCAAGCTCGAGCCGATCGGCACGCGCATCTTCGGCCCGGTTACGCGTGAACTGCGTACCGAGCGCTTCATGAAGATCGTGTCTCTCGCGCCCGAAGTGCTTTAAGCCTAAGGAGGCGGCAATGGACAAGATTCGCAAGGGCGACGAGGTGGTTGTTACCTCGGGGCGCGACAAAGGCAAGCGCGGCGTCGTGCTGAGCCGGATTGATGAGTCGCATGTGGTGGTTGAGGGCATCAATCTGGTCAAGAAGCACCAGCGCCCCAACCCAATGAAAGGTCAGACCGGCGGCATTGTTGACAAGACCATGCCGATCGATCAGTCGAATGTAATGCTGTTCAACCCGGCCACCGGCAAGGGCGATCGCGTGGGCTTCAAGACG
Organism: Betaproteobacteria bacterium; assembly: GCA_016868375.1. Classification (GTDB taxonomy): domain Bacteria; phylum Pseudomonadota; class Gammaproteobacteria; order Burkholderiales; family Burkholderiaceae_E; genus SYIM01. The sequence continues at coordinate 6,416 of VGHA01000026.1, forward strand.
CTCGAAGACGGCCGCAAGGTACGGGTGTTCCGGTCCAACGGTGAAATCGTCAAGGCCTGAGGCCTGTCGTTAGCCGAGCACCAGTCCGCAATCTGTTTGCTTGGGCAACAGTGAACCGACCCTCACCGTCAGCCCCGGGGTTGACGAAGGTCTAAAGGAAAACGTTTCATGGCGCGTTTCAAACAGTTCTACCGCGAGAAGGTTGTTCCCGACCTCATGGCCAAGTTTGGCTACGAGTCGGTGATGCAGGTTCCGCGCGTCTCGAAGATCACGTTGAACATGGGCGTGTCCGAGGCGGTCGGCGACAAGAAGATTCTCGAAAATGCGATGGGTGACCTGAGTCGGATCGCCGGCCAGAAGCCTGTGACGACGAAAGCTCGCAAGGCCATCGCCGGATTTAAGATTCGCGAGGGTTATCCGATCGGTTGCATGGTCACCCTGCGCGGCGAACGGATGTTCGAGTTTCTCGACCGTCTGGTCACCGTTGCTTTGCCGCGTGTCCGCGATTTTCGCGGTGTGTCAGCGCGCGCCTTTGATGGCCGAGGCAACTACAACATCGGCGTGAAAGAGCAGATCATTTTCCCCGAAATCGAGTACGACAAGGTCGATGCTGTTCGGGGTCTCAACATCAGCATCACCACCACCGCTGCCAGCGATGCCGAAGCAAAGGCGCTGCTTGCTGCTTTCAAATTTCCTTTCCGCACCTGATTCCCTGCGATCCACAGGACGACAACAGTGGCCAAACTTTCACTGATCAACCGCGATATCAAGCGCCAGGCGCTCGTCAAGAAATACGCTGCCAAGCGCAAGGCGCTGGAAGCCATCATCGACGACCAGTCGCGCTCCGAAGAAGAGCGGTACCAGGCGCGCCTGAAGCTTCAGGCGTTGCCGCGAAATTCCAACCCGACCCGACTGCGCAACCGCTGCGAAGTCACCGGCAGGCCTCGCGGCACCTATCGCAAATTCGGACTCGGGCGCATCAAGCTGCGCGAGTCCGCGATGCGCGGCGAGATCCCCGGGCTGGTTAAGGCCAGCTGGTAAGCGACCGCTCGAACACGAGGAAATTTAACTATGAGCATGAGCGATCCGATCGCCGACATGTTCACTCGCATCCGTAACGGACAGCGTGTGGAAAAAGAGTCGGTGTCGATGCCGTCGTCCAAGCTGAAAGTGGCCATCGCAAGGCTGCTCAAAGACGAGGGTTATATCGACGGCTATGAGGTCCGCGCCCAGGGGGCGAAGGCAGAGCTCGAAGTGCGGCTGAAGTACTACGCCGGCCGTCCGGTGATTGACCGCCTCGAGCGGGTATCACGCCCCGGGCTGCGTGTTTACCGTGGTCGCTACGCCCTGCCACAGGTCATGAATGGCCTTGGCATTGCGATTGTTACGACCCCACGCGGCCTGATGACCGATCGCCACGCGCGCGCCAGCGGCGTGGGCGGCGAAGTCATCGCCTACGTCGCCTAAGGAGCCCGCATGTCACGCGTTGCACGCATGCCGATTCCAGTGCCGAAAGGCGTCGAAGTCAACATGGCAGCTGAGTCAATTTCGGTCAAGGGGCCCTTGGGAACGCTGCATCAGCGGCTCAATCCGAAGGTTCTTATCAGTCGCGAGGGTGATGAGCTGCGTTTCGCCGCCGCCGACGAATCCCGCGAAGCGTCCGCCATGAGCGGCACTTACCGCGCGCTGGTCTTCAATATGGTTACCGGCGTTACCAAGGGGTTTGAGCGCAAGCTGAATCTGGTCGGAACGGGTTACCGCGCGCAGGCGCAGGGGGCCAACCTCAATCTGTCGCTCGGGTTTTCGCATCCGGTGGTGTATCGCCTTCCCGACGGTGTGAAGGCTGAAACGCCCACGCAGACCGAGATTCTTATCAAGGGAAGCGACCGCCAGAAGGTTGGGCAGGTAGCAGCTGAGATTCGCGGGTACAAGCCGCCAGAGCCTTATAAGGGCAAGGGTGTGCGGTATTCCGACGAAACAGTCGCCCTCAAAGAAGTCAAGAAGAAATAACGCGTCCGCGCATCACGCGAGGAAACAGATATGGACAATAACGTCGCCCGCCTGCGCCGCGCCCGCCAGACGCGGCTCAAGATCCGCGAACTGCGGGCCAACCGCCTCACGGTCCACCGCAGCAATTCGCACATTTACGCAAGCATCACCGACGCCAACGGGGCGAAGGTGCTGGTGTCGGCCTCCTCACTCGAGACCGACGTACGCACCCAACTCTCGGGGCAGACTGGCCGCGGTGGCAACACCGGTGCTGCGGCAGTGGTTGGCAAGCGGCTCGCCGAGAAGGCGCTTGCTGCTGGCATTGACACGGTTGCGTTTGACCGCGGGGGATATCGCTTCCACGGCCGCATCAAGGCACTCGCTGACGCCGCCCGCGAGGCGGGGCTGAAGTTCTGATCGCCTCGGTATTGGCGACCTAACAGGATTCGACATGGCAAAGATTCAGGCAAAAGTCGGTGCAGAAGACCGTGAAGACGGGCTTCGTGAAAAGATGATCGCGGTCAACCGCGTCACCAAGGTGGTCAAGGGAGGCCGAATTCTCGGTTTCGCCGCGCTCACCGTCGTGGGCGACGGGGATGGCCGCATTGGCATGGGCAAAGGCAAGGCGCGAGAGGTGCCAGTCGCTGTTCAAAAGGCGATGGACGAAGCGCGCCGCAAGATGGTCAAGGTTCCGCTCAAAGGCGGTACGCTGCACCATACGGTTCAGGGGCGGTGGGGCGCAGCGTCGGTCATGCTTGCGCCTGCCCCCGAGGGTACCGGCATCATCGCGGGCGGCCCGATGCGCGCAATGTTCGAGGTTCTGGGCGTCACCAACGTGGTCGCCAAGAGCCATGGGTCGAGCAATCCCTACAACATGGTCCGCGCAACGCTGAACGCGCTCGGCCGGCTGAACACGCCGTCTGAAATCGCAGCCAAGCGCGGCAAGTCCGTCGAAGAACTGTTCGCCTGAGCGAACGGAGAACGCCCATGAGCGACAAGCCCACCATCAAGGTCACGTTGGTTCGCAGTCCAGCTGGAACGCGCGAGTCGCATCGCGCGACAGTGCGCGGCCTTGGCCTTCGCAAGATTCGCCAGAGCCGGGTGCTCGAAGACACGCCCGCGGTTCGCGGCATGATCAATAAGGTCTCGTACCTGGTCCGGGTCGGCTGACACGGCCGCATCCGTTTCGGAGTCTGTATGAAGCTCAATGAAATCAAGCCTGCTGAAGGCGCCAAGCATCCGCGCAAGCGTGTGGGTCGCGGTATCGGTTCAGGTAACGGTAAAACTGCGGGTCGGGGGCACAAGGGCCAGAAGTCGCGTTCGGGTGGCTTTCATAAGGTTGGCTTTGAAGGCGGTCAGATGCCTTTGCAGCGCCGGCTTCCCAAGCGTGGCTTCGTATCGCTGACTGCGGGCAGCTGCGCGGAAGTTCGTCTGAGCGATCTGCAGCGCCTCGGTGCGACCGAGGCTGATCTTCTGTCGTTAAAGGCAGCCGGCGTCGTTCCTCAGTCCGCGTTGTCCGCCAAGGTCATTCTGTCCGGCAAGCTCGAGCGTGCTGTTGCCTTGAAGGGTATCGGTGCAACGGCGGGTGCGCGTGCGGCGATTGAAGCCGCTGGCGGATCGGTCGCTTAAGCACCCCTCTGATTCAGACCGGCTAACGGACGCACCCTCTCGTGGCAACCTCCACCGCGGCAGCACTGAAAGCAGGACGATCAGGCGACCTCAAGCGTCGCCTGTGGTTTCTGGTGTTCGCGCTGATCGTCTACCGGATCGGCGCGCACATTCCGGTGCCCGGTATCGATCCGGATGAGCTTGCCGCGATTTTCCAACGCGAGCAGGGCGGCATCCTGGCGATGTTCAACCTGTTCTCGGGTGGCGCGCTGTCGCGCTTTACCGTGTTTGCGTTGGGCATCATGCCGTACATCTCTGCATCGATCATCATGCAGTTGTTGACAGTGGTGGTGCCTTGGCTGGAAGCCAAGAAAAAGGAAGGCGAGGCGGGGCGGCGGGAAATCACCAAGTACACGCGCTGGTTCACGGTCGCGCTTGCCACTTTCCAGGCAATCGGAATTGCGGTGGCCCTTGAGTCTCAGCCCGGTCTGGTGATTGATCCAAGTCTTGCGTTCCGCTTCACGGCGGTGGTGTCGCTGGTAACAGGAACGATGTTCCTGATGTGGCTGGGCGAGCAGATTACCGAGCGTGGCCTTGGCAACGGAATTTCTATCATCATCTTCGCAGGCATTGCAGCGGGTCTTCCCAGTGCGATCGCCGGAATGGGTGAACTGGTGCGTACCGGAGCGATGAACCCGCTCGTGTCGCTGCTCATCGTGGCGCTCGTCGTGCTGGTCACGGCCGCGGTGGTGTTCGTCGAGCGCGGCCAGCGCAAGATCACGGTCAATTACGCAAAGCGTCAGGTGGGTAACCGTATTTACGGTGGACAAAGTTCGCACCTGCCGCTCAAGCTCAACATGTCCGGCGTAATCCCGCCCATTTTCGCGTCCTCGATTATTCTGTTTCCGGCAACGATCGCGCAGTGGTTCACAGCGGGTGATACCGACAGTGCGTTGGTGCGCGTCATCAAAGACCTTGCTGCCACGCTTGCGCCGGGACAGCCGGTTTACATCCTTCTGTACGCGCTCGCCATCATCTTTTTCTGTTTCTTTTACACCGCTCTGGTTTTCAACAGCCGCGAGACGGCTGAGAACCTCAAGAAAAGCGGCGCACTGGTTCCTGGCATTCGTCCTGGCGAGCAGACTGCGCGCTACATCGACAAGATTCTCATGCGGCTGACGCTGGCGGGCGCGGTGTACATCACAGCGGTATGTCTGCTGCCCGAATTTTTGGTGCTCAAGTGGAATGTGCCTTTTTACTTCGGCGGCACGTCCCTTTTGATCATTGTTGTGGTCACGATGGATTTCATGGCTCAGGTGCAGGCTTATCTGATGTCGCACCAGTATGAAAGCCTGCTGCGCAAATCCGGCGCGAAGGGCATGGGGTAACGGTGAGTCTGTTTTGGATAAGCCGTTTTAACGCAGCAGAACACGTAACGAACGAGGGTTGATGGCCAAGGAAGATGTCATTCAAATGCAGGGCGAGGTGGTCGAGAACCTGCCAAATGCGACCTTCCGCGTCAAGCTAGAGAATGGTCACGTCGTGCTCGGCCATATCTCCGGCAAGATGAGGATGCACTACATCCGGATCCTGCCGGGCGACAAAGTGACGGTGGAACTTACGCCTTACGACTTGTCGCGGGCCCGGATCGTGTTCCGCGCTAAATGACAACAACGCTTCGGCTGACTGAACAAACTTCGAGGTGAATCATGAAGGTTAATGCATCGGTTAAAAAGATCTGCCGCAAGTGCAAGGTCATCAAGCGTAACGGCGTCGTTCGCGTGATTTGCAGCGATCCGCGCCACAAGCAACGTCAGGGTTGAGAGGAAACATCTCATGGCACGTATTGCGGGTATCAATATTCCCGACCGCCAGCACGCCGAAATCGGCTTAACGGCAATCTACGGTATCGGACGCACGCGCGCTCGCCAGATCTGCGACGCAGCGAACGTCCCTTACAACAAGCGCGTCAAAGATCTGAACGATGCCGAGCTTGAGCGCATCCGCGAGCAGGTGGGGCGGATCACCATCGAAGGTGATCTGCGCCGCGAAATCTCGATGTCGATCAAGCGGCTGATGGATCTTGGCTGCTATCGCGGTGTACGTCATCGTCGCGGCCTGCCGGTTCGTGGCCAGCGTACGCGTACCAATGCGCGCACGCGCAAAGGCCCGCGTAAGGCCGGCGTCGCGTTGAAGAAGTAAAGCACCCGCCTGTAAACGGAGTCCTTGTTCATGGCAACTAAGAATCAGTCATCGGCCCAGGCGGCTGCCGCATCGCGCGCGCGCAAGAAGGCGAAGAAAAACGTCTCGGACGGTATTGCGCACGTTCATGCGTCCTTCAACAACACGATCATCACGATCACCGACCGCCAGGGCAACGCGCTGGCCTGGGCATCATCGGGTGGTGCTGGCTTCAAGGGCTCCCGCAAGTCCACGCCGTTCGCAGCTCAGGTGGCTGCTGAGGCCGCCGGACGTGCAGCCCAGGAATGCGGCATTAAGAATCTCGAGGTCGAGATCACGGGACCCGGACCGGGGCGTGAGTCGTCGGTGCGGGCATTGAACGCGCTTGGCATCAAGATCATGCAGATTCAGGACGTCACACCGATTCCGCACAACGGCTGTCGTCCACCCAAGCGCCGCCGTATCTAAGCGCGCAACTGGAACCCGGGGTGAACCCACGCGTTGCAGACATGCAGCGCGGCGGGCCGGACATCCCGGCAGCTCGCAAGAGTCGCCAAAGTCTGTTTTGGCCCGACGTGATGTCGGGGCTGGCAGGCAGTCCGGACCGCAAAGACCACTGTTCGCCACCTGTCAGGCTGTTCGTTTCAGCCAGGTTGCCAAAGGCGGACTGACCGCGAAGCAATTCGCGCAACAGAAGGAAACTTAACGTGGCACGTTATACCGGACCCAAGGCCAAGTTGGCCCGTCGTGAAGGCACGGACCTGTTTTTAAAGAGCGCCCGTCGCGGCCTCGACTCCAAGTGCAAGCTGGACAGCAAGCCTGGCCAGCACGGCCGAATCTCTGGGGCACGCACCTCTGACTACGGCAAACAGTTACGCGAGAAGCAGAAGGTCAAGCGTATCTACGGCATCCTCGAGCGTCAGTTCCGCCGTTATTACGCCGAGGCCGTGCGCCGTCGTGGCAACACCGGCGAGAACCTGCTGAAGCTTCTCGAAAGCCGCCTCGACAATGTCGTCTACCGCATGGGCTTTGGCTCCACGCGCGCTGAGGCCCGTCAGCTGGTCAGCCATAAGGCGGTCAGCGTTAACGGTCGTACCGTCAACATCCCGTCGGCTTTGGTGCAGCCCAACGACGTTGTCGCTGTTCGCGAGAAGTCTCGTGCACAGGCTCGCATCGTCGACGCGCTCAACCTCGCCGACCAGCACGGATTCCCATCCTGGGTGTCAGTGGACAAGACCAAGTTGGAAGGCGTGTTCAAGTCGACGCCCGACCGTGCAGACCTGGCCGGTGATATCAATGAAAGCCTGATCGTCGAGTTGTACTCGCGCTAATCGAAAGGATTGCCATGCAGACTGCCATGCTGAAGCCGCGCATCGTCGAAGTCGAGCAACTCGGTGCCGCTCATGCCCGTGTGGTGATGGAGCCGTTCGAACGCGGCTACGGTCACACCCTGGGCAATGCGCTACGCCGCGTGCTGCTCTCCTCCATGGTCGGTTATGCGCCGACCGAGGTGCAGATTTCCGGTGTTGTTCATGAATACTCCACGATTGACGGTGTCCGCGAAGACGTCGTTGATCTGTTGCTGAATCTCAAGGGTGTGGTGTTCAAGCTGCACAACCGTGATGAGGTGTTTGTCACGTTGCGCAAGGACAGCCCCGGCCCCGTCACGGCTACGGACATCGATCTTCCGCACGACGTGGAAATCGTCAATCCCGGCCACGTGATCGCAACCCTCACCGAGGGTGGCAAGCTCGATATGTCGATCAGGGTTGAGCGTGGCCGCGGTTACATGCCTGGAACCCTGCGCGAGCTCCACGAGACCAAGACCATCGGTCGGATCGTGCTCGATGCATCGTTTTCGCCCGTGCGCCGGGTCAGCTACCAGGTTGAAAGCGCGCGCGTTGAGCAGCGTACCGACCTTGACCGGCTGGTGGTCGACGTTGAAACCAACGGCGTGATCGCCCCTGAGGAAGCGGTTCGCCAGTCGGCCCGTATTCTGGTCGAGCAGCTCTCGGTATTCGCGGCGCTGGAAGGCGGCGCAGAAGCTGGAACCGAGTCGCTGGGCGTGATCGGTGGCGTGAGCCGTGGTGGCCCGCAGATCGACCCGATCCTGGTCCGTCCGGTCGATGACCTCGAACTGACGGTTCGCTCGGCCAATTGCCTGAAGGCTGAAAGCATCTATTACATCGGCGACCTGATCCAGCGCACTGAGAACGAGCTGCTGAAGACGCCCAATCTGGGCCGCAAGTCGCTTAACGAAATCAAGGAAGTGCTCGCATCGCGTGGGCTGACCCTGGGCATGAAACTCGAGAACTGGCCGCCCGCCGGACTCGAACGCCCGTAAGCCTGCAAGCGACCACAGGAAGCGAATCATGCGCCATCGTCACGGACTTAGAAAACTCAATCGCACCAGTGCCCATCGTGAGGCAATGCTGCGCAATCTCTGCATCGCGTTGTTACGCCACGAGATGATCAAGACCACGCTGCCCAAGGCCAAAGAACTGCGCCGGGTGGTCGAGCCTCTGATCACGTTGGGCAAGAAACCTTCGCTTGCGAACCGCAGGCTTGCCTTTGATCGTCTGCGTGATCGAGACATCGTGGTCAAGCTCTTCAACGAGCTCGGCCCACGTTTTGCGCAGCGCAATGGCGGCTATACCAGCATCCTCAAATACGGATATCGCGTTGGCGACAACGCACCGATGGCGCTCGTGCGCCTGATGGATCGCGCTGAGGAAGAAGCGGCGCCGGCGGCAGCCAGCAACTGATCGCCGCTCGCGCGGTGAGTCGATGAGCGCAGTGATCCGGGCCCAGGGGCTCGTCAAGCGTTTCGGCGACCACCGCGCAGTCGATGGGCTCGATCTCGAGGTTCCGGCGGGCTCGTGTGTCGGGTTGCTTGGGCCGAACGGCGCGGGCAAAAGCACAGCGCTCAGGATGCTGTTGGGTCTTGCGCGGCCTGACGCCGGCAGCATCCAGGTGCTGGGTCTTGAGGTGCCGCAAGAGGCGCGGCGGGTGCGCGAGTGGATTGGCGTCGTGCCCCAGCTGGACGCGCTCGACCCCGACTTCACTGTCGCTGAAAATCTGATCGTTTTTGCCCGCTACTTCGGCCGCCGGGCCGAGGCCGCCCGCCGCAATCCCGATGCGTTGCTTGAGTTCGCCGGATTGGCCCATAAGCGCGACGCGACAATCAGCGAGCTGTCGGGCGGCATGAAGCGGCGACTCACGCTCGCCCGCGCGCTCGTCAACGACCCCGAGCTGCTGCTGCTTGATGAGCCCACCACGGGCCTCGATCCCCAGGCGCGGCATCTCATCTGGGAGCGGCTGCGGCAGCTGCTTGGCCGGGGAAAGTCCATTCTGGTGACCACGCACTTCATGGAAGAGGCGGAACGGCTGTGTGATCGAATTGCAATCGTCGATCATGGTCGTTGTATCGCCGTGGACTCGCCGTCTGGGCTGATTGCACAGCATGTCGAACCGATCGTGCTCGAGATCATGCCGGGCGATGCTGGGGGGTCACCCGTGATCGAAGCCCGGCCAGGCGAGCGGATCGAGCGGGTGGGCGATACCACCTACCTCTACACCGCTGATCCCGGGCGCGCGGCAGCTTTTGCGGATCAGGGGTCGCTGCGGGTCCTGCGCCGTGCGGCCAATCTTGAAGATGTATTCTTGAAATTCACAGGACGGGACCTGCGTGATTGACAGGGTCAGCCCATCGTGCCGTGCGGCTTTGGATCGAGGCGTGCATGGTTGATGCATCGCGCGTTCTCGCCGTGTACCGACGGAATCTCCTTGTGTGGCGCAAGCTCGCGCCTGCAAGTCTCGTGGGCAACATTGCTGAGCCATTGATCACGCTGCTCGCGTTTGGCTACGGTCTGGGCGGTCTGTTGGGCGAGGTGGCTGGTGTGCCCTATATCGTGTTCCTCACCGCTGGCGCGATCTGCATGAGTACCACCATGGCGGCGAGCTTCGAGTCGCTGTATTCGGCGTTTTCCAGGATGCAGGTTCAGCGCACCTGGGACTCGCTGATGAACGCCCCCGTCGAGCTCGACGACATTCTGGTTGCTGAATGGTTGTGGGCCGCGAGCAAGGCAACCCTGTCCGGGGTTGCCATCGTGGTCGTGGCGGTTGCACTTAACGTGACCCGTGCGCCCACGTTGCTTGCCGTACTGCCCGTTATTGTGCTGACAGGGCTCTGTTTTGCAGCAATCGGCCTCGTGTTCAATGCGCTTGCCCGCGGCTACGACTTCTTTACCTTTTACTTCACGCTGGGCCTGACACCGATGATTTTTATTTCGGGCGTCTATTACCCCACCCAGTCGCTGCCTGGCTGGCTCGAGACATTGTCGGGCATGCTGCCGCTGGCCTCTGCGGTGAGCCTGGCCCGGCCGCTGGTCATCGGTGAATGGCCAGCCGATCCACTCGGGCCGCTCGTGTTGCTGGCTGGATGGACCGCAGCGGCCCTGATGCTGGCGCGCCATCTGACGCGTCGTCGATTTCGCCAGTAAGCAAGACCCGATCGACGTCCGATCGAGTTCGATGCGACTTGACCCGACCTGAAGGACAGCCGATGACTGCGCAACGCGATACGCCCGTACCCGTGGAAATCGAACCTCCCGATAGCGTGCTGATCGCGATCAGCAACGCGCCCGATGCGGCACTGGCCGAGTCGATTGCTCGAGCGCTGGTCGAGGAGCGGCTTGCCGCCTGCGTGAATCTGCTCGCGCCGTGCCTGTCGATTTACCGCTGGCAGGGCGCGGTCGAGCAGGCAACCGAGGTGCCGATGCTGATCAAAACCACTCGCCGGCGCTGGGCGGCGCTGGAAGCGCGGCTGCGCGAGCTTCACCCGTATGATGTGCCAGAGTTGATCGCCGTGCAGCCCGCAGCCATCCTGCCCGCCTACGCAGGCTGGGTGATCAGCGAAACCCGCCGCCCGAACGCCCGACGCTAACGCATCGCTTTCAGCCAGCGGGCAGCATCCAGCGAAAAATACGTCAGGATGCCGTCGGCGCCCGCGCGCCGCATGGCAAGCAGCGACTCGAGCACGACCGTGCGCTCGTCCAGCCAGCCATTTGCAGCGGCCGCCTTCAGCATCGCGTATTCACCGCTCACCTGGTAGACATAGGTCGGTACTCGGAAGGTGTCCTTGACCCGTCTGACGATGTCCAGGTAGGGCATCCCGGGCTTCACCATCACCATGTCGGCACCTTCCTGAAGGTCAAACCCGACCTCACGCAGCGCCTCATCGGAATTTGCCGGGTCCATCTGATAGGTTTTTTTGTCGCTCTTACCCAGGTTTGACGCCGACCCGACGGCATCGCGAAACGGGCCGTAGAACCCTGAGGCGTATTTCGCCGAGTACGCCATGATCCGGGTATGGATGTGCCCCGCGGCCTCCAGTGCGTCGCGGATCGCGCCGATTCGCCCATCCATCATGTCGGAAGGCGCAACGATATCGACCCCCGCCTGCGCCTGAACCAGCGCCTGCTCGACCAGGATGCCGGTGGTCTGATCGTTGATGACATAGCCACGCTCGTCAATCACGCCGTCCTGACCATGGCTGGTGTAAGGGTCAAGTGCCACATCGGTCAGGATGCCGAGTTCCGGAAACCGCCGCTTCAGATCGGCCACCGCCCGCGGCACCAATCCGTCTGGTCGTGCTGCCTCGCGTCCGTCCGGGGTTTTGAGTTTCGGGTCAATGACCGGAAACAGTGCAAGCACAGGAACCCCAAGCTCGAGACACTGTTCCGCAACCGGTGCGAGCAGGTCGATCGACAGCCGCTCAACGCCTGGCATTGACGCTACAGGCTGACGGACCGCTTTTTCGTCCAGGACAAATACCGGGTAAATTAAGTTGTCCGGGGTTAGTCTGTGCTCGCGCACCATCCGTCTGGAGAAGTCATTTCGACGGTTTCTACGCAATCTGGTTGCTGGAAATGCCCCAAACGTTGAAAAACCGCTATCCATTGCTGTAATTCCCTTGTTTTGAATCAACCATTTGTTGACGCGGTTTGTCCACGACGTATCATGGACAACAGATGATTTTGGTCATCTCCCGCTTCTCCTCCCTGAGCGGGCGCCCTCCGGCTCGGAAGGCATTGCTCCCCGAACGTTCGCGCGTTCGGGGTTTTTTTTGCCCGCCTTCTGCCCGCTTCTGCCGCCTCGTGCCCGCTTGCCCAACTGTTCAGGAAGCCCCGGCAGTCCTGGCGCGATTCGCCTCGACAATCCACTGCTCGATCAGAACTCGCACCGGTTCCACGCCAAGCCCAGTGTTGGCCGAAAACGAGGTAAGCGTCAAGTCATCGTGACAAATCACGTCGTCAAGCGCCTTTCTGACGTTGCTGAGCGTGCGACTGCGTTCGGCATTGCCGAGCTTGTCGGACTTGGTGAGCAGGACCAATACGGCCCGACCCGCTGGGAGAAATTCAAGCAGCTGTCGATCGAGCGCCGTGACCCCGCGTCGACAGTCCATGACCACCACCACGCCAGCCAGGCAGGTACGTGCTTCCAGATAGCGACCGGCCAGCCTGTCCCAGCCAGCGCGAACGGCGGCCGGTGTGGCGGCATAGCCGTAGCCGGGCGCGTCGACCAGGAATCCGGTGGGTGCAAGGGCCTCTGGACCCAGCGCGAAAAAATTGAGCGCCTGCGTGCGGCCTGGCGTTTTGCTGGCGAAGGCCAGCCTGCGACGCTGGCACAGTCGATTGATGGCCGACGATTTCCCTGCGTTCGATCGCCCGACAAAAACCACCTCGGGAACCTGAGGCGCGGGCAACTGTTCGAGGCGGGCGACCGTGGTGGCAAAGCGGGCGGTAAAGAGGAGCGACGACACGAACCCACCTTGCGCCACCGTTGCAGCGCGGTAAAAGACTCACTCTCCCGACCCGTCCACCAGGTCGTCAAGGCCAATCGTTATTGTACAATTTCGGGTTTGATTTCCGCCGCACCGAGTCCGCCATGTTTCGTCCTGCCTTGATTTCTCTTGTTGTCGTTGCCGCCATGGGTCTTTCGGTCAGTGCCAGCGTGCTTGCGCAGGCCTCTGGCAAGCCCGACCTGAAGAAGGGTGCAGAAATCGCCTCCCAGGTGTGCGCGGGTTGCCACGGCGCCGATGGCAACAGCCCGACGCCTGCCAACCCCAAACTTGCAGGGCAGCACGCCGAATACCTTGCCAAGCAGCTGTCGAACTTCAAGGTGAAGCCCGGTGCGAAAGAGCCCGAGCGCAACAATGCGGTCATGGCGGCGTTCGCCGGTCAGTTGTCTGACGACGACATGCGCAATGTGTCGGCGTTCTATGCGTCGCAGCCGCTGGCCCCGGCTGCCGCCCGCGACAAATCCCTGGTTGAGTTGGGCCGCAACATTTACCGCGGCGGGATCGCGTCGAAAGGCATTCCGGCCTGTGCGGGCTGTCACAGCCCCACGGGCGCGGGCATCCCCTCTCAGTATCCGCGGCTTCAGGGTCAGTATGCCGAGTACACTGAATCGCAACTGACGGCGTTCCGGCAGGGCACCCGTGCCAATAACGCCTCAATGACTGCGATCTCGTCCCGTCTGTCTGATGCCGAGATCAAGGCGGTGTCCGACTATATCGCGGGCCTCCGCTAAGCGGGCTGTTCATCGCCGCGCCGCGCGGCGTCCCCCGCAAGCCTGAAGGGGGTTTCCTTCGGGTTTTCGCGCGCTTTGAGAAGATTGCGGCTTGCCACCAGGAGCCGCCATGCTGATCCGCCGTCACGATGCGAGCGCGCCGCCCGCCTCAGAAATCACCCCTCGCGCGATCTGGCGCGACCGTCGTCAGCTGATCGCGGCCGCCGGCGGCGCCGCGCTGGGCGGTGCGTTGCCAACCCTGTCGCCCACCCAGGCGCTGGCCTCGAGCGCCATCATGCAGGGCGGCGATCCCAAAGCGCAAAAGCTGGCGGCCACACCGTCCAGGCTGTCGACGCCCGAGCGCGCAACGCCCTACAAGCTGGTGACGACCTACAACAACTTCTACGAGTTCGGCACTGAAAAGGACGATCCGATCAAACACGCCCACCGCCTGCGTACGCGCCCGTGGAGTGTGAAAGTTGACGGGGAGGTGGCCAAGCCCCGGAGCTTCGATATTGACGAACTGCTGACGCTTGCGCCGCTCGAGGAGCGCATCTATCGGATGCGCTGCGTCGAAGGATGGTCGATGGTGATTCCCTGGATCGGCTTTCCGATGGCCGAGCTGATTCGGCGCGTGGAGCCCACATCGAAAGCCCGCTATGTGGAGTTTGTGACGCTCGCCGATCCCAAGCAGATGAACGGCCTGGCGATTCCCGTGATCAGCTGGCCGTATATGGAGGCGCTCAGGCTCGATGAAGCCATGCATCCGCTGACGCTGCTCACGCTCGGGCTCTATGGCGAGGTGCTGCCTAAGCAAAACGGCGCGCCAGTGCGGCTGGTCGTGCCCTGGAAGTATGGGTTCAAGAGCGCGAAGTCGCTGGTGAGCATTCGGTTTGTCGAAAAGCAGCCCAACACCAGCTGGATGCGATCGTCGCCGGAAGAGTACGGCTTTTATTCCAACGTCAACCCGGAGGTCAGCCACCCGCGCTGGTCGCAGGCGACCGAGCGCAGACTTGGCGATGACGGTTTCATGCAGAAGCGCCGTTCCACGTTGATGTTCAATGGCTATACGGATCAGGTGGCAAGTCTGTATTCCGGCATGGACCTGCGCCGCAATTTCTGAATCGCGTCTGAATGGCAGCCCCCGCCGGCTGGCTGATGGTGTGATGACACCTGTCCTGCTGGATCGAATACGGCTTGCGGTCATCGGCTTGTCGATGCTGCCGATGGGTCGGATCGTGTTGTGGCCGATGATCGATTGGGCTGGCGCCAACCCGGTCGAGTTTGTCACCCGATCAAGCGGCACCTGGACGCTGGTGTTCCTGTTGCTTGCGCTGGCGGTGAGCCCGTTGCGCCGCCTGACGGGCGCCGGCTGGCTGATGCGCTTGCGCAGACCGCTCGGCCTGGCAAGCTTTGCCTATGCGATGGTACACCTTGCCACCTGGGTCTGGCTCGAGCACTGGTTTGAGCTGTTGCCGATGCTCACGGATGTCATCAAGCGGCCGTTCATCACTGCCGGCTTTGTCGCGCTTGTGCTGATGCTGCCGCTTGCGCTGACCTCGACCGACCCGATGGTGCGCCGACTGGGGCGCCGCTGGAGCATGCTGCACCGCCTCGTGTATCCGGCTGCGGTGTTGGCGGTGCTCCATTACTGGTGGCACAAGGCGGGCAAGGCCGATATCGTCGAGCCCGCCATGTATGCGGCGCTGCTGGCGCTATTGCTGCTGTACCGGCTGTGGCAGCTGGTGCGGCGACGGTTGATGCCCGCTGATGCGCGCCCGCCTGGTGGTCGCCCCTAGCATCGGGCGCGCTGCCTGCGATTCAGTCCGGCAGGCGGCGCTCGAGCGCAAAGAGCGACTCAATTGTTTCGCGCTCGCGAATCAGATGGGCACGGCTTCCATCGACCAGCACTTCAGGCGGGCGGGGCCGGGTGTTGTAGTTGGAGCTCATCGCCATACCGTAGGCGCCCGCTGACATCACGGCGAGCAGATCGCCCTCCGCCAGACAGAGCGTACGGTTGCGCGCGAGCCAGTCTCCGGACTCGCAGACCGGTCCAACGATATCGAATTGTGTGGGCGGCCCCGCGCGAGGCGTGACCGGCTGAACCGCATGCCAGGCTTCGTAGAGGGCGGGCCGCATCAGGTCATTCATGCCGGCATCGACGATGGCGAAGTGGCGCTCGCCGTTTTGCTTGAGGTACTCGACGCGTGTGATCAGCGCGCCGGCGTTGCCGACGATGGATCGACCAAACTCGAACAACGCTTCATATTGGGCTGCGCGAGGATGAGCATCGAGGCGCTCAAATACCGCATGAATGAGCGCTGCCCGCGAGGGTGGCTCTTCATCGTCGTACCGAATTCCAAGGCCCCCGCCCAGGTCGATGTGATGCAGACTGATGCCCTGCTCGTGCAGGCGATCGACCAGTTCAAGCACCTTGTCGAGCGCGGCCGTGAAGGGCGCGAGGCTGGTGATCTGCGAGCCGATGTGGCAGTCGATTCCAACCACCTCAAGATTGGGCAGGCTGGCCGCCCGGCGATAGGTTTCAAGCGCCTCGTCGTGCGAGATGCCGAACTTGTTTTCGCGCAGTCCGGTCGAGATGTAGGGGTGGGTGCCCGCGTCCACATCGGGGTTCACCCTGAGCGATACCGGCGCCCGGCGGCCGACCTCGCCTGCCACCCGATTGAGCCGTTCAAGCTCGGCACCCGACTCGACGTTGAAGCAGCGAACGCCTGCAAGGAGGGCCTCGCGGAGCTCTTGCGTCGACTTGCCCACTCCCGAGAACACGATACGGCTGGCGGAGCCCCCCGCTGCGATCACGCGTCGTAATTCACCGGCCGACACAATGTCAAAGCCCGCCTGCTCTCGCGCGAGAAGATCAATGATGGCGAGGTTCGAGTTGGCTTTGAGCGCATAGCAGATGAGCACCTGCCGACCGGCGCAGGCCTGGGCGAATTCACGCCACGCTTCAGTGATGGCGCGGCGTGAATAGACGTAGCAGGGCGTGCCGTATTGCGCTGCAATCTCTGTGAGCGGCAGTGCTTCGACATGCAGTTGGCCATCGCGAAGTGAAAATGCATTCATCGGGAAGAGGGCGACACGGCGCCAGAGTTGGACGATCCGGAGAGATCAGGTGCCGGCCGGATGGGACACGGCGGCGGACTGCCATCGGCACAGGCGCGCTTGGGTTGCGGGGTAAGGGTGAGCGGCCCCTTGGTGCCGCATGCTGCAAGGGTGACGAGCGCAGACAAGGCAGCGGTCAGTAGAATCCGCGACCGGATTCGTGAGGATCGGGCGCGGGGGCCGCGAGGACCTGCGCCCGCTGCGCGAAATTGACCCTTCTCCATGACCGAGGCAGTCTAGCATGAGCACTGAAGTACCCTTCGAGCAACTGATCGATCAGACCCTGCTTGCGATCGAGGATGCGCTCGACGCGGGAGACGTCGACGTGGACTCGAGCCGAAGCGGGCAGGTTCTCACGCTCGAGTTTGAAGACGGCTCGAAGGTTGTGATCAATGGACAGGAGCCGATGCGCGAGCTCTGGGTCGCCTGCCGCGCGGGCGGCTTTCATTTTCGTCACGAGGGCGGGCAGTGGATCGACTCGCGTGGCGCGGGAGAGTTGTTCGCGTGCCTGTCGCGCTGGGTAAGCGCGCAGAGCGGCTCGCCGGTGCTGCTGGCCGCACGCTGAGACGGGCGCGCGAGGCCGGGCGGTCAGCGCCCGCGCTGCTCGGATGCTGCGATGACGGGCAACTCGCTGCGGCGCTGCACACCGGTGTCAATTCGAGGCGCCGCAGGCGGGGGCGCCGCCGCGGGGGCCTCATCGACACCCAGACTTCGAACACCCTGTCCCGGCCGCGTCTCAGAGAGGTAAAACTCGCCGTCAAGCCGTACGACCCCCGGTGGCGGGATACGGGCGATATCCGGTGAGCGCGCGAGGGCCTGACCCATGTACTGGACCCAGATCGGTAGCGCCAGACCGCCGCCGGTTTCACGCTCACCGAGCTTGCGCGGCTGGTCGTGCCCCACCCAGACCGCGGCGGTGATCGCCGGGTTGTAGCCCACGAACCAGGCGTCGTGCGCGTCATTGGTGGTGCCCGTTTTGCCGGCGAGGTCGGCGCGCTTGAGCGTTTGAGCGCGGGTTGCTGTGCCCGAGGACACGACGCTTTGCAGAAGGCTATCAACCAGGAAGGCATTGCGCGCATCGATCGCGCGGCGCGACTCGTCGCCAGCCCGCCCCGGGCGCGCCTGGGCGAGCAGCCGCCCCTGGGAATCGGTGATGCGGCTGATCAGGTAGGGATCAACCCGAAAGCCCCCGTTTGCAAACACCGAGTACCCGGCGGCCATCTGCAGGGGCGTGACCGAGCCTGCGCCCAACGCCATGGTGAGATAAGGGGGATGGCGCTCGGCATCAAAGCCGAACCGGGACGCATAAGACTGCGCGTAATTCGGACCGATCGCGTCGATCAGGCGAATGGACACCATGTTCTTGGATTTGGCCATCGCTTCGCGCAGCGTCATTGGCCCATCAAACCGGCCGTCGTAATTCTTGGGCTCCCAGAGCTTGTCGCCGGTGCGCCGTGGATCGATCTGCACGGGCGCATCGTTGACGATGGAACTGGTCAGAAAGCCCTTTTCGAGCGCCGCGGAAAAAATGAACGGCTTGAAGCTCGATCCGGGCTGGCGCCAGGCCTGTGTGACCCGGTTGAATTTGTTGCGTGAGAAATCGAAGCCCCCGACCATCGCGCGGATAGCGCCATCCCCGGGGCTGATTGCCACCAGCGCTGCCTCCACATCAGGAAGCTGGGTGACTTCGAACTGGCCAGGCTTGGGCTCGACGATCCGGATGAGCGACCCCCGGCGAATTCGCCGGGCAGGCGCTGCCCGATCGGTGAGCGCGCTTGCCACAAAGCGCAGCCCTTCGCTTTGAATGGTGACCGGCTCGGTGCCCCGGCCCCGGGTGACCACCACGCGTGAGGGCGATGCCTGCAGCACCACCGCGGCGATGAATTCGTCGACGTCATCGGCTTCGCCAAGCGCGGTTTCAACCTGTTCTTCAGCCCGCCTGGCGTTGGTGGAAAGCTCAATCTGCGCCTCTGGCCCGCGATAGCCATAGCGGCGGTCGTATTCGAGCAGTCCGGCTCGGATCGCGGCGTTGGCGGCGCGCTGCTCGGCTGCAATCAGCGTGGTGTGCACCACCAGCCCCGCGGAGTACGTGTCCTCCCGGAACTGCTCCCAGGCGAGCTGGCGCGCCATTTCAGCGGCATGGGGCGCCAGAGGTAGCAGTTCCTGCCGGGGCTTGGCGATGCGCAGCGGCTCGTCAAGCGCGGACTGGTATTGGGCATCGGTGAGAAACCCCGCATCGCGCATCCGGCGCAGGATGTAGCGCTGGCGCTCGGTGGCCCGCTTGGGGTTGACCATCGGGTTGAAACGCGAGGGCGCCTTGGGGAGCCCGGCCAGCATGGCGGCCTGGGCGGCGCTTAGCTCGGCCAGCGGCTTGCCGAAGTAAGTTTGTGCGGCCGCGGCAAAGCCATAAGCCCGTTTGCCGAGAAAAATCTGGTTGATGTAAAGCTCGAGGATCTGTTCTTTGGCAAGGGTTTCCTCGATTCGCAGCGCGATCAGGATCTCGACGATTTTGCGGGTGTAGGTACGCTCGGGCGATAGAAAAAACTCGCGGGCGAGCTGCATCGTGATGGTGCTTGCCCCCTGCTCGGTGCCACCCGATATCAGGTTGACGACCGCCGCGCGCGCCACGCCAATCAAATCGATGCCGACATGCTCGAAGAAGCGCGCGTCTTCCGCCGCGACGATCGCGTTCTTCATGACGTCAGGGACATCCTGGATGCGGACGAAGGTGCGGCGCTCTTCGCCGAACTCGCCGATGAGCACGCCATCGGCGGTCAGGATTCGAAGCGGAATGCGCGGTTTGTAGTCGAGCAGCGAATCAAGCGGCGGCAGCCGATCGTTGATCAGCAGCGTGGCGAGCGAGCCGCTCAGCACCACCGCCGCGGCGAGTGCGAAGGGGGCGACCGCCAACGCAACCAGAAACCGTCGAAGGGTGAACCGTCGACGGTTGGGAGGGGGTGAAGCAGGCGAAGGCGATGGGGGTGTACGACGGGTCATCACAAACCTGCGCGGCGCGCGCGCCAGGTTTTGGCGAGGGATCTCAAATTATACGGGGGCCTTTTCTGATTTAATCCCGAATCGTGCGCAACATCATACTGATCGGCATGATGGGATCGGGAAAGTCCACCGTAGGGCGGCGACTTGCGTCGGTGCTCGGCCGTCCGTTTGTCGACGCCGACACGGTGCTGGAGCGGCGCTGCGGTGTACCGATCTCAACCATATTCGAGCTCGAAGGAGAGGCCGGTTTTCGCCGTCGCGAGGCGCAGCTGATCGCTGAGCTCGCCCAACCGGCCGGCGCAGTGCTCGCAACGGGCGGTGGTGTCGTGCTCAGCGCTGACAGCCGGGCGCTGCTGCACCGCGAGGGTTTTGTCGTCTACCTGCAGGCCAGCGTCAGCGACCTGTGGCAGCGGCTGCGGCGTGACCGCGGCCGTCCGCTTCTTCGCACCAGCGACCCGAGAGCCCGCATCGAGGCGCTCGTTGAACAGCGCGATCCGCTGTATCGCGACACTGCGCACTGCGTCATCACGACGGGCCGACAGCCGGTCGACCGCGCGGTGAACGATATTCTGGCGCTGCTCCCGGCAGATCTGGCTGCAGCCGGACCACGCCCGGGCGACGCTCCGGTAACCGATGCAGCCTGAGCGCCCCATCGCATCCCGGGGGCGGGACGGCATGCCAACATCTTTTGGAACCTGATCCATGAGCCTTCATCGACTGCAGGTTGCGCTGGGCGAACGAAGTTATCCGATTCTGGTCGGCCCGGGTTTGGTGCAGGGTACGCCAGAGCTTGCCGAGCTGGCCGCGGGGCGCCAGGTCGCAATCGTCACCAACGAGCGGGTCAATGGCCTGTATGGCGGGCCGCTGCGCGGCGCGCTGTCGGGCGCATCGGCGTGCATCACGGTGATGCTTGACGAGGGCGAGCAGCACAAAGACTGGGCCTCCCTTAACCGCGTATTCGATGCGCTTCTCGGCGCACAGTTTGACCGGCGCTGCCTGATCGTTGCGCTCGGTGGCGGCGTGGTGGGCGATACCGCAGGCTTTGCGGCCGCCACGTATCAGCGTGGCGTCGACTTTGTGCAGGTTCCCACGACCCTGCTTGCGCAGGTGGACTCCTCGGTGGGTGGCAAAACCGCGATCAATCATCCCCGGGGCAAAAACATGATCGGCGCTTTCCATCAGCCCCGGCTGGTGCTTGCCGACACCGATACGCTCGCGAGCCTGCCACCTCGCGAACTGTCGGCGGGTATCGCCGAGATGCTCAAGCACGGTGCGATTGCCGACCCTGCCTATCTCGATGCGCTCGAAGACGACATGGCGCGGTTGCGCGCCGGCGACCCGGCTGCGCTGGCGGCTGCGGTGCTCCGTTCATGCGAGATCAAAGCCCAGGTGGTGGGTGCTGACGAGCGGGAGTCGGGGCTGCGGGCCATCCTGAATTTTGGCCACACGTTTGGCCATGCGATTGAAGCCGGCGCGGGCTATGGCCAGTGGCTGCATGGCGAGGCGGTCGGCACTGGCATGGTGATGGCAGCGGATCTGTCGCACCGGCTGGGTCTGGTTGATGCGGCCGTGCCGGCGCGGCTGAAAGCGTCGGTTGCCGCTGCCGGGCTCCCGACTCAGGGCCCCAACTGGGCGGCCGAGCGCTATGTCGAACTGATGAGCGTTGACAAGAAGGCCTCGCAGGGAATTCCCAAATTCGTGCTGCTGCGGGCCCTGGGGCAAGCGGTGGTGCGAACCGCGCCGGCTGAACTGGTTCACCAGACCCTGCGCGCCTGTTCGGCGGCGCACTAGGGCGGCAGTTACGCGTGGCCGGGTCGAGTCGAGCACCTTGGGCGGCTGATCCGGCAGCCTCGGCCGGGCGCCTGCACCCGGAGCCGGCCGCAGGAGGGCGCACCGAGTTTCAGCGCGATCGCGACCGGATTGTCCACTGCACCGCATTTCGACGGCTAGAATACAAGACGCAGGTGTTCATCAATCACGAAGGCGACCTGTATCGAACGCGCCTGACGCATTCGATTGAAGTGGCGCAGATCGCCCGAACAATCGCCCGGGCGATCGGACTGGACGAAGACCTTACCGAGGCGATCGCGCTGGCGCATGACCTGGGGCACACGCCGTTCGGTCACTCGGGGCAGGATGCGCTCGATGCCGTGATGCGACCCTGGGGCGGGTTTGAGCACAACCTGCAGTCGCTGCGGGTGGTTGAGCAGCTCGAGCAGCGCTACGCGGGCTTCGACGGCTTGAATCTGAGCTTTGAAACGCGTGAGGGCATTCTGAAGCGCTGCCGGCCGGCGCTGGCCGCCTCGCTGGGCGATGTGGCTGAGCGGTTCCTGCGCGGCGGCTCGCCCTGCCTGGAGGCGCAGATTGCCAACCTGGCCGATGAAATCGCCTACAGCAATCACGATGTGGACGACGGGCTGAGGGCTGGCCTGATCGAGATCGATGCGCTCGCTGCAGTCGAGCTGTTTGCCAGACATCGCAAGGCGGTCGCTCGTCAGTACCCGGCGCTTGCCGAGCGTCGACTCGTTCACGAGACGATCCGGCGGATGATCAGCGAATTGATTGAAGACCTCACCGCCGAGACGCTGCGGCGGGTCCGGCAGGCGGGCGTTCAGAGCCTCGCGCAGGTGCGGGCGTCGCCACCGCTTGCCGCCTTCTCCGCGCCGATCCGCCGCGATCTGACTCAGCTCAAGCAGTTTTTGACCGAGCGCCTGTACCGACATCCCCGGGTCGAGGTCGTGATGGATGCTGCACGCGGCGTGGTGAGCGATCTGTTCGAGTATTACCGAAGCCAGCCTCAGGCGCTGCCGCCGGAGCACCGGGATCGCGCCGAACGGCTCGGTGAGCGTGCGATCGCCGATTACATCGCCGGTATGACCGACCGATTTGCGATCCGCGCCCACCGCCACCTGACCGGTCGAAGGGTCCCCGAGCTCGATGCGGGTTGAGCGCCCGCGGCGCGCGCACCACACCGGCTCAGGGGGACCATGGCGGTCGGCTTTAGCCCGACGATGCCGCGCTATACTTCAAAGTTCCGCTCGGAAAAGCCGCGACCGCGCCTGGGGAATTTGCGCAGCGCGCAAAATCGGGTGGTTGTATGTCGCGGGTTGGGGTTTAACCCGAGCGGGTTTTCACCTGGAAATTTCGCAGCAAACGATCTTTTCGCTGCCCGTTCCGCAGCGCAGTATGGGTTGCGATTTATTGGTTTGGATCGGGCGAAACAGCCTCGTTAAATGGCGATGACAAGTCGACACGGACGGCGTCCGGTCAAAGGGTTCTGGAGCTTAGACATGTCCTCAGTGAGTAGTGCGCAGCATTCCGCCCCCGGGGTTCAGGGTCTCTATGACCCGGCGAACGAACACGATTCGTGCGGCGTGGGGTTTGTCGCCCATATCAAGGGCAAGAAAAGCCATCGGATCATCGAGCAGGGTTCGCAAATTCTCTGCAACCTCGACCACCGGGGCGCGGTGGGCGCCGATCCGCTCATGGGCGACGGCGCGGGCATGCTGATCCAGATCCCGGATCAGTTCTTCCGCGAAGAAATGGCGCGCCAGGGCGTAACGCTGCCGCCCGCAGGCGAGTATGGCGTAGGCATGGTGTTTCTGCCCAAAGAGCATGCGTCGCGACTGGCCTGTGAGCAGGAAATGGAGCGCGCCATCCGGGCCGAAGGACAGATTCTTCTTGGCTGGCGGAATGTGCCGATCGATCTCGACATGCCGATGTCGCCCACGGTGAAAGCCAAAGAGCCGATCATCCGTCAGGTGTTCATCGGCCGTGGCCCCGACGTCATGGTGACCGATGCGCTCGAGCGTAAGTTCTACGTCATCCGCAAAACCGCAAGCCACGCCATTCAGAAGCTTGCGCTCGCGCACGGCAAGGAATACTTCGTGCCGTCGATGTCGGCGCGCACCATCGTCTACAAGGGTCTGCTGCTGTGTGGCCAGGTGGTGCAGTATTACCGCGACCTGCAGGATCCGCGCGTGGTGTCGGCCTTTGCGCTGGTGCACCAGCGTTTTTCCACCAACACGTTCCCCGAGTGGCCGCTCGCGCACCCGTACCGCATGGTGGCCCACAACGGCGAAATCAATACGGTCAAGGGCAACTACAACTGGCTGCGTGCACGCGAGGGAGTGATGCGCTCGGCTGTGCTTGGCAATGATCTCGCCAAGCTCTATCCGCTGGTGTACGCCGGTCAGTCTGATACCGCCACATTCGACAACTGCCTGGAACTGCTGGTGATGGCCGGCTACCCGATCGCCCAGGCAGTCATGATGATGATCCCTGAGGCCTGGGAACAGCACACGCTGATGGATCCGAAGCGGCGCGCGTTCTACGAGTTTCACGCAGCCATGATGGAGCCCTGGGATGGCCCGGCCGCCATCGCATTTACCGATGGACGCCAGATCGGTGCCACGCTCGACCGCAACGGTCTGCGTCCGGCGCGCTACTGCGTCACCGACGACGATATGGTGATCATGGCCTCTGAGTCGGGGGTGCTGCCGATTCCGGAAAGCCGGATCATCAAGAAGTGGCGGCTTCAGCCCGGCAAGATGTTCCTGATCGACCTCGAGCAGGGCCGCATCATCGATGACGCCGCGTTGAAGGCGCAGCTTGCCAACAGCAAACCCTACCGTGAGTGGATCGAGGCCATCCGGGTCAAGCTCGATGAAATCGGCTCGCTCGACGCCGACATCGAGACCGATCGCCGCGAACTCGCCCCGGGTGTGCCGCTGCTCGATCGCCAGCAGGCCTTCGGATACACGCAGGAAGATCTCAAATTCCTGATGACGCCCATGGCGATCAGTGGCGAAGAAGCTGTCGGATCCATGGGCAATGACTCACCGCTTGCGGTGCTGTCGGCCAAGAACAAGCCGCTCTACAGCTATTTCAAGCAGTTGTTTGCGCAGGTCACCAACCCACCCATCGATCCGATCCGCGAGCAGATGGTGATGTCGCTGGTGTCGTTTGTCGGCCCGCGGCCGAGCCTGCTCGATCTGAACAACATCAATCCGCCGATTCGGCTTGAGCTGTCGCAGCCGGTGCTGGATTTCGACGAGATGTCGAGGATCCGCCATATTGAGCACTACACCGGCGACAAGTTCCGCGCCCATACGCTGGACATCACCTACCCGGTTGAGTGGGGCGCGCAGGGCGTTGAGGCCCGTATCGCGTCGATTTGCGCGCAGGCGCGCGACGCGGTGCGCTCGGGCTACAACATTCTGATCGTCTCCGATCGCGGCGTGAGCAGCGGGCGCGTGGCGATTCCGGCGCTGCTTGCGACCAGCGCCATTCACCTTGATCTGGTCGACAACGGATTGCGCACTTCAACCGGTCTGGTGGTTGAAACCGGCTCGGCACGCGAGGTGCATCACTTCGCGTTGCTGGCGGGCTACGGTGCCGAAGCCATCCATCCCTATCTGGCGCTGGAAACTTTCAGCGACATGGCGCGCGGGCTGCCGGGCGACATGGGCGCTGAAAAAGCTATCAAGCACTACGTGAAAGCGGTCGGCAAAGGGCTCATGAAGGTGATGTCCAAAATGGGCATCTCCACCTACATGAGTTACTGCGGCGCGCAGATTTTTGAAGCGGTGGGTCTGTCCGAGGCGCTGGTCGCGCGCTACTTCGCCGGTACCCCGTCCAAGGTGGGCGGAATCGGTATTTTCGAGGTGGCCGAAGAGGCGCTGCGGCTCCATCACGCGGCGTTTGGCAACGATCCGGTGCTGGCGCAGGCGCTCGATGCCGGTGGCGAATACGCCTACCGGATTCGTGGCGAAGACCATATGTGGACGCCCGACTCCATCGCCAAACTGCAGCACGCCACCCGCGCAGGCAGTTTTTCGACCTATCGCCAGTATGCTCAGCTGATCAACGACCAGAGCGTGCGGCACATGACGCTGCGGGGGCTCTTCGACTTCCGCTTCGACCAGTGCCAGCCGGTGCCGATCGAAGAGGTCGAGCCCGCCTCTGAGATCGTCAAGCGTTTTGCAACCGGTGCCATGTCGCTGGGTTCTATTTCCACCGAAGCGCACACCACGCTTGCCGTCGCGATGAACCGGATCGGCGGCAAGTCGAACACCGGAGAAGGTGGCGAAGACGAAATGCGCTACCGCGCCGAGATGCGCGCCGGCGCGTCGGTGGTCAAAGACGGTGACACCGTGGGCAGCGTCATCGGTCGTGATCGTGTGGAAGCCGATATCGCGCTGAAGGCCGGTGACTCGCTGCGCTCGAAAATCAAGCAGGTAGCCTCTGGCCGCTTTGGCGTGACGGCCGAATACCTGGCAAGCGCCGATCAGATCCAGATCAAGATGGCTCAGGGTGCCAAGCCCGGTGAGGGCGGTCAGCTGCCTGGCCATAAGGTGTCCGACTACATCGGCAAGCTGCGCTATTCGGTGCCTGGCGTCGGGCTCATTTCACCGCCGCCGCACCACGACATCTATTCAATCGAAGATCTCGCGCAGCTCATCCATGATCTGAAGAGCGCGAACTCGCGTGCCTCGATTTCGGTCAAGCTGGTCTCCGAGATCGGGGTTGGCACGGTGGCGGCAGGCGTTGCTAAGGCCAAGGCCGACCACGTGGTGATCGCTGGCTACGATGGTGGCACGGGTGCCTCGCCCCTTTCCTCCATCAAGCATGCTGGCACGCCCTGGGAACTGGGCCTGGCCGAAACTCAGCAGACGCTGGTGTTGAATGGCCTGCGCGGCCGTATCCGGGTGCAGGCCGACGGCCAGATGAAGACCGGCCGCGACGTCGTGGTCGGCGCGCTGCTGGGCGCCGATGAGTTTGGCTTTGCGACCGCGCCGCTGGTGGTCGAGGGCTGCATCATGATGCGCAAGTGCCATCTGAACACCTGCCCGGTGGGTGTCGCCACCCAGGATCCGGTGCTGCGTAAGCGCTTCCAGGGCAAGCCCGAGCATGTCGTGAACTACTTCTTCTTTGTCGCCGAGGAAGTGCGCGAGCTGATGGCAAAACTGGGGGCGCGACGTATCGATGATCTGATCGGACGCGCCGATCTGCTCGACATGAAAAAGGGCGTGTCGCACTGGAAGGCGCGTGGCCTTGATTTCTCGCGCATCTTCCATCAGCCCGCGGTGGCCGCCAACATGCCGCGTCACCAGGTTGCCACCCAGGATCACGGCCTTAAGCATGCGCTCGACAACAAGATCATCGAGCTTGCGAAACCGGCGCTCGAGCGTCGCGAAAAAGTGTCGTTCATTCTGCCGATCCGCAACGTCAACCGTACGGTCGGCACCATGCTGTCGGGTGAGGTGGCACGTCGTTTCGGTCATGACGGACTTGCCGATGACTGCATCCACGTGCAGCTCAAAGGCACCGCCGGCCAGAGCTTCGGGGCCTTTCTTGCACGCGGCGTCACGCTCGACCTGGTGGGTGAAGGCAACGACTATGTCGGCAAGGGACTGTCGGGCGGCCGCGTCATCGTGCGTCCCACGAACGACTTCCGCGGCGCATCCGACGAAAACATTATCGTCGGCAACACGGTTCTCTACGGCGCGATCGAAGGCGAGGCGTTTTTCAGTGGCGTTGCGGGTGAGCGCTTTGCGGTGCGCAACTCCGGCGCGACCGCGGTCGTGGAAGGCACGGGCGATCACGGCTGCGAATACATGACCGGCGGAACCATCGTGGTGCTGGGCGCGACTGGCCGCAATTTCGCGGCAGGCATGTCGGGTGGCATTGCGTATGTCTATGACCCCGATGGCGTGTTCGAGTCGCACTGCAATCTGGCGATGGTGACGCTCGAGCGTGTGCGCTCCACCAAAGAGCAGCTTGAGCAAACCGACCCGGCAAGCTGGCATAAGGGCGAGTGCGACGAGATCACTCTGAAGGGCCTGATCGACAAGCACTTCCTGCTCACCGGTAGCGGCAAGGCGCGTCGTCTGCTCGAAAACTGGGAAACCTCGCGCGCTGCGTTCGTCAAGGTGTTCCCGAACGAATATCGCCGAGCGCTGGGCGAACTCAATGCAAAATCGACCGCCGCGGTTCGCCCAGCGAAGGTCAGCGCCTGATCGACGCCAAGGGCAAGACAGGCAACGCAACAACGACGGACAGGCAGGCAGTCAATCATGGGTAAGGTCACCGGTTTTCTGGAATTCGAGCGGCTCGAGGAAGCCTACGAAGAGGCAGACTCGCGCGTTCATCACTACCGCGAATTCGTGCTGCATCTTGATGATGCCGCGGCAGCCAAGCAGGGCGCGCGCTGCATGGACTGTGGGATTCCGTTCTGCCAGAGCGGCTGCCCGATCAACAACATCATTCCCGACTGGAATGATCTCGTTTACCGCGGCGACTGGCGCCAGGCCATTGACACGCTGCACTCGACCAACAATTTTCCCGAGTTCACCGGGCGGGTCTGCCCCGCGCCCTGTGAAGCGGCGTGCACGCTCAACATCAACAACGATCCGGTCGGCATCAAGTCGATCGAGCACGCGATCATCGACAAAGCCTGGGAAATGGGCTGGGTGAAGCCGCAACCGGCCGCAGCCAAAACCGGCAAGCGGGTGGCGGTCATCGGGTCGGGCCCGGCGGGACTCGCCTGCGCCCAGCAGCTGGCCCGTGTCGGACACGATGTCACCGTGTTTGAAAAGAATGACCGGATCGGCGGACTGCTTCGCTACGGCATTCCTGACTTCAAGCTCGAAAAAACCCATATCGACCGGCGTGTCGAACAGATGCAGGCTGAAGGTGTCACCTTTAGAACGGGCGTTCTGGTCAGCCGCGATCCGCTCGATCCGATCATTACCAGTTGGGCCAGTGAAACCGTCAAGCCCGATGATCTGTTGCGTGACTTCGACGCAGTGGTGCTGGCGGGCGGCGCTGAGCAGCCGCGCGATCTGCCGGTGCCTGGCCGTGAGCTTTCCGGTGTGCATTACGCGATGGAATTTCTGCCGCAGCAAAACAAGGTCGTGGCGGGTGATCCGGTCAGCGGACAGCTTCTTGCCACGGGCAAGCATGTCATCGTGATCGGCGGCGGTGACACCGGCTCCGATTGCGTGGGTACCAGCAATCGCCAGGGCGCAAAATCAGTCACGCAGTTTGAACTGATGCCGCAGCCGCCCGAAGAAGAAAACCGTCAGCTCACCTGGCCGTATTGGCCGGTGAAACTGCGCACCTCGTCCTCGCACGAAGAAGGCTGCGATCGCGACTGGGCGGTCAGCACCAAGGCCTTTGTTTCGGATGAACAGGGCCGTGTACGCGCGCTGAAGGCGGTACGCGTTGAATGGGCGCGTGACCCGGCGAGCGGCCAGATGAAAATGCAAGAGGTAGCGGGTTCCGAGTTTGATCTGCCTGCCGATCTGGTGCTGCTGGCCATGGGGTTTGTCGCCCCGGTGGGTTCGGTGCTCGATTCCTTTGGCGTCTCGCGCGATGGTCGTGGTAACGCGCAGGCCACGACCGAGGGCGAACGCAGCTACGCCACCAGCGTTGGCAAAGTGTTCGCAGCAGGCGATATGCGCCGTGGTCAGTCGCTGGTCGTCTGGGCAATTCGCGAGGGCAGGCAGTGCGCACGCGCGGTCGATGAGTTTCTCACCGGCCACTCAGAGTTGCCGCGCTAAGGTCGTCAGGCGCCGCGGCGTGTGATCGAACGCGGCTGGCGTGCGAGGCGCGATGGCCGCTGAGCGATTACTCTGGGTCGACGCGATCCGGGTCGCCGCAGCGCAGACAATCGTGCTGCATCACCTGTCCATTTACGGACCGGTGGGCGACACCCTGCGAACCCTTCTGCCCGGCCTGATCGGCTGGCTCGATGACCACGGCCGGCTTGCGGTGCAGGTGTTTCTGGTGATGGGCGGCTGGCTCTGTTTCAGATCGCTGAACTGGGCCGAGCCGCTTGGGTTACGCAGGGTCGGTCGGTCGATCGCACGCCGCTGGGCGCGATTGTTTCTGCCTTTTTACGCGGCGCTTGGCCTGGTGTTGCTCGCGTCAGTGCCGGGGCAGGCCTGGCTCGGCGGGGCAGCCTGGGTTCCCGGTCTGCCGGATCTGAAGACGACCCTCGCACATCTGTTTGGACTTTTCGACTATCTCGGCATCGAAGCCCTGAGTGCGGGCGCGTGGTATGTCGCGATTGACTTTCAGCTGCATGCGATCACGCTTGCGCTCGCGTGGCTGGTCAGCCGTTTCGCGTCCGATGCGCGCGGCCGGCGCACCTGGTTTCTGGTGGCTGTGGTCGGCCTTGCTGCGACCTCGCTCCTGTGGGTGAATCGCTTCCCCAATCTGGATTTCCAGCCGGTTTACTTTTTTGGCAGCTTTGCGCTGGGCATGGTAGCGGGTGGTTTTTCTGAGCAGGCCTCCCCTGACTATCGGCTCGCAGCGCTGGTGCTGATTGCACTTACCGCGATCGCCCTCCTGGTTGACTGGCGAATACGAATCGCCCTCGCGCTTGCGGTCATGCTGGCGATTGCTGCGGCGCTTCGCGGACTCGGCGCGGCATTCGATTCGGCGTTTCGCGCCTATGCGTCGGTGACACCGCGGCCCGCAGAGCGCTGGTTGATATTTCTGAGCGACAGTGCGTACGCGCTCTTTCTCGTGCATTTTGCGGTGTGTATCGTCGCCAATGCGGTCTTTGTGCGATTCACCGACGGCGGGCCGATCACCGCGGCGATCTTTTTTGTGGCAGCCTGGCTTTGCAGTCTGCCGATTGCGGCAGCCCTGCACCGTGCGGTTGAACGGCCGCTTTCAATGAGAAGGGGATTCGATGAGCGACCCGGCGCTGGCTGATCTCGATGCGGTAACGCTCGCCCGTTGCTTTGAACGCTGCGAGCTGTCGCCGCGGGCGGTGGCCATCGCAGTGCTCGATCGTGTGGCCGAGTGCGAGCCACACCTCAACGCAATGTTTCGGGTGAACCGCGATCTGGCGCTGCAGTCGGCGCTTGAAGCCGAACAACGCTGGCTGCGCGGCACGCCGCGGTCGCGGGTTGACGGTGTTCCGGTCACCGTCAAGGAAAACCTGTATTCGCAGGGCGACCCGGCGCCGATTGGTACCGCAGCAGGCAGCCTGACGCCACGCGCTGCGGATTCGCCGGCGGTGGCGAGGCTGCGCGAGGCGGGCTGCGTCATCCTTGGTAAAACCACGATGCCCGACTTCGGCATGCTCTCCTCGGGGCTGTCGTCGCTGCATGGCATCACACGTAATCCGTGGCGCACTGACCTGAATCCTGCCGGGTCATCGTCGGGCGCGGCAGCGGCTGCCGCGGCGGGTTATGGGCCCTGGCATCTCGGCACGGATATCGGTGGTTCAATCCGGCTGCCCGCATTTCACTGTGGCGTGTTTGGCTTGAAGCCCAGCCTGGGGCGCGTGCCCATCAACCCACCCTTTCTTGGCAGAGCCGCAGGCCCGATCACGCGCTCGGTAGGCGATGCGGCGCTGCTCATGAACATCGTGGCACGCCCCGACTTGCGCGACTTCATGTCGATTCCCGCAGATGGCCAGGATTACACCGCCGGACTCGATTCGCTCGAGCCCAAAGGGCTGCGAATCGGCCTGCTGACCGACATGAAGGCGGGTTGGCCGGTGGAATCCGAACTGGTCCGAACGGTCAACGACGTGGCGCGCGCGCTTGAACGCGCCGGCGCCAGCGTGGAGCCAATTGAAAGCTTCATGACACCCGAGATGCTGGACGGCGTGCAGCGCTTTTTCGAAGCGCGTTCGTGCAACGACATTCTTGCGCTGTCGCCCCAGCGCCGCGCAAGCGTGCTGCCGTTCATCGTTGAGTGGGCAACCTGGCGGGCGTCACGGTTCAGCGGCGCCGAGGTCATGCACGCGTATAACCAGATTCATGCAATGCGTGAGGCTGCGGTGCTGGCCTGCGCACGCTTTGATTTTGTGTTGTCACCCACCGCGCCGATCGCGCGGTATCCCGCTGAACACGCCTGCCCGGGCAATGACCCGCACCGCGCGCTTGATCACATCGCCTTTACCGTGGCCTGGAACATGAGCGAGCAGCCCGCCGCGGCGATCAACTGGCGGTTTGATGAAGCGGGACTACCGTTGGGCGTGCAGTTGATTGGCCGTCGGTTTGACGACGTGGGCGTGCTGCGGATGGCCCGACTGATCGAGCGGCTGCGCCCGGCGCAGCGCAGCTGGCCCGCGGTGCATTGAGTTCAGGCCTCAACGTGTCGGCATCGGCACAGCGACATGCTTTTGGTGCTCATCACCACCTCGCCATGCTGATTCAGGCACTCCTGCTGCACCAGCAGGATGCCGCGATCGGGTTTGCTCTGTGAGCGCCGGGTTTCAATGACCGCAACGCGCAGCCGCAGCGTATCGCCCGGGCGCACCGGCTTCA
>VGHA01000027.1 GCA_016868375.1 Betaproteobacteria bacterium
GTGACCGAACACCACATGGTGCACATCCTCGGCGCCCACTGCTGCTCTACGGCATGCCTCGCGCAGCACCGAGGCTGCGAGCTGAGTGGGGGGCTGATCCTTGAGGCTTCCGCCAAAAGTTCCGATGGCGGTACGCACACCGCTGACGACGACGACTTCGCGGTTCATGAATGCATCTCCGGCTTGAGCAAGACCGTGATGCTAACTCAGGCGGTCGGGCCGCAGCGTTTCGATCGTTGCCGGGACCTTTGAGGTCCCGGCTGCATCGCAGGGGGAGTGGTCGTCGCACGCTCCCTGCTTGAGGTCGGTTTACTTCACCCGACCCGTCTTCACGTAGAACGCCCGTTCGGATTCCGCGTAAGCGTTGATGTCGCGCGCGATGTTGGTTGACTTCATCAGCGCGTCATCAAAGAAAACGCCAGCCTTCGAGTATTCAGCGAGCAGCTCGGGGTCTTTCATGGCGGTGCTGATTGCGGCGCTTAGGTAGGCCTTACGATCGGCGGCGGTGCCCTTGGGAACGACCGCATAGCGAACCACCTGCCAGGTGTACTCCTTGGCGCCAAGCTGTTCATTGAAGGTTGGCAGGTTCTTCAGGTGTGGCAGCCGCGAATTGGCTGCTACCGCCACTGGCGCCACCTTGCCGGCCTCGGCAAGGCCACGAAACTCGGCCAGGAAGCCCTGTGCCAGATCGACGTTGCCGCCCGCCAGCGCATTGATGCCCGCGCCACCGCCCTGGAACGGCACACGCAGGAGCTTGGCGCCCGTGTTGTTCTCAAGCTGCTCCACCAGGTATTCCCACATCGTGCCCGGCACGGTGGCGATCCGGATGGTGTTGGGCTTGTCCTTGGCGATCTGCAGGATTTCCTTGAGCGACCTGCCTTTGAGCGCACCGTCGCCCTGGACCAGCCAGATCAGCGCATCGCTGTTGATGTAGCCGATAGGCTCGAGATCGGCGAGCGACCATTTACCCTGCGCCCGAAGCAGCGCATCGCCCCAGAGCAGATTCGCGACGATGCCAACGGTGTGGCCGTCGTTCTTGGCCTGGGTTGCGAGCCAGGTGTGGCCAACCATGCCGCCGCCGCCGGTGCGGTTGTTCACCAGAACCTTGTCGCCACTGACCTTTTCAACATATCGGCCGAGCAGGCGCGCGGTGACATCCATGCCGCCGCCGGCCGGATACACCACCGTGTATTCAATGGGCTGGTTGGGAAAATCCTTGGGCTTGAGCTTGGCTACCGCCGGGTCTGAGGCGAGCGCAGGGCTTGCCAGACCGGCTGACAACACCAGACCAGCCAGTACTTTCAGGGTATGACGCTTCATGAATCTCCTCGCTTTCTTTTGAACTGCCGAATCACCATGAGCACCAGCAGCAACGCGCTGGCGGCGACCAGTCCGGCGCTTACCGGTCGCTGGAACAGAATCATCGCACCATCAACCGACATCGTCATGGACTGTCTGAGCGACTGTTCCAGCAGCGGTGCCAGTACGAATGCAAGCACAAAGGGAGCGATATCGTACTCGAGCTTTCGAAGCAACCATCCGAGCAGCCCGAAGCCCAGCATCATCCAGAGATCGAATACGTTTTTGTTGGCCGAGTAGGTGCCAACCATGGCCAATAGAACAATGAGCGGAAACAAAAACCGGTAGGGGATACGCAGCATCTGCACCCACAGGCCGATGAGTGGCAGGTTGAGCACCAGCAGCATCACGTTGCCGATGTACATTGCAGCGATCACGCCCCAGAACAGGTCCGGGCGCTGGGTGATGAACAGCGGGCCGGGCTGGATGCCCTGGATGATCAGTGCGCCAAGCAACAGGGCGGTGATCGGATTGCTGGGGATGCCCAGCGACAGAAGCGGAATCATGCTGCCCGCCACCGCTGCGTTGTTGGCGGACTCGGGCCCTGCAACGCCTTCGATCGCGCCCTTGCCAAACCGCTCAGGCTCGCGCGCGATTCGACGCTCCATGGCATACGACATGAACGACGCTGTAATGGGGCCGCCACCCGGTACGATGCCCAGTAAAAAGCCCAGGCCGCTGCCGCGCAGTATTGGCGCAAACGACGCCTTCCAGTCGGCCCAGGTGGGTATCAGCTTTTTGATGCGGTCGGCAACGAGCGAGTTCTTCGCCACCGACTCGACATTGAGCAGAATCTCGCTGATGCCGAACAACCCGATGACCACCGCCAGCAGCTCGATGCCTGCGGTCAAGTCGGTCACGCCAAAGGTGAAGCGCTCGTTGCCATTGACCATATCCATACCGACCGACGACAGCAGGAAACCGAGCGCGATCATCAGAAGGCCTTTCAGCTTCGAGCCGGTGATCATGAAAAGCGTGCAGACCAGGCCCAGCGCCATCAGTCCAAAATTCTCAGGCGGACCGAAACGGATCGCAATCGCAGCAAGCGCGGGCGCGAAGAAAGTCAGCACGATGAGGCTCAGTGTTCCCGCGATGAACGATCCGAGCGCCGCCATGCCTAGTGCTGCGCCCGCGCGCCCCTGTCGGGCCATCTGGTGGCCGTCCAGGCAGGTAATGACCGATGCCGCTTCGCCAGGAATATTCACCAGAATCGACGTGGTCGATCCGCCGTACATGGCCCCATAGAAAATCGCCGCGAGCATGGCGAGCCCCGCGATCGGGCTCAGGGTGAAGGTGACGGGAAGCAACAGGGCCAGCGCGGCAAGCGGCCCCAGGCCTGGCAGCACGCCCACCATCGTTCCGATCAGGCTGCCCAGAAAACAGAAGTACAGGTTTGCCGGGGTCAGCATGACGCTGAAGCCCATTGCAAGCCCGGAGAGTGCGTCCATGATTGGCTACCAGCCCCAGGGGCCGCGTGGCAGCGGCATGCCCAGCAGTTTCCCGAAGACCAGCACGATTGCTGCGATCGATCCCACCGTGAGTATCAGCGTCTCAAGCCAGGACGCGCGATCGATGGTGCGAAGCAGAACCGGCATGGCGATGGCAGCGCTCACGACAAACCCGAGCCGATCCATCCCGAAAGCCATCAGTGCGATGCCCAGCGCGACGCCTACCGTTCGCAGTCCGGCGCGTGCGTCGGGCCACTGCGGCTGCGCCACGCGGCTGGCGCGTGCAAGCATCAGGCTAAGGCCCAATACGGCGATTCCGCACGACGCGATAAACGGAAACAGCCCGCTCTCGGGCCCCGAAGGCCCGCGTAAACCCAGCTTCCACGACTGCCAGGCGGCTGCGCTCCCCAGCAGGATCCAGAACAGGTTCAGCAGACGTTCAACCATCGTCGCGACTCAGCGCTGACCCGGGAACAAGCGGGCGCTGGCAAGCCGCGCGCCCTCGGTGAGCGAGCGCAGCTTCATCCACACCACGTCGGTGGCGACGCGACCCATGCCTGCGGAGGTATCAAAGCCGCAGTCGGTGCCCGCCATGACCTGTTCGGGTCCCGACACAAATAAGGCCATGCGCTCGAGCCGATCGGCAACCACCTCCGGGTGTTCAATGAAATTTGTGAGCACATCGATCACGCCCGCGACAATGACCTGGTCGTCGCGCAGCGGCAGCTGTTTCAGCACTCGCATCTCGTGCGCATGGCGGGCGTTGGCAAACGGCAGCACAAAACCGCCCACCCGCGTCTGCCGCAGAATGGGCCAGATCAGTGCGAGCGGCACATCGCAGTCATGCGGCCCTTCATAGTTGCCCCAGCAGACATGCATGCGAACGCGGTCTGGCGGAATGTTGCGGATTGCTTCGTTGAGGGTTTCGACCACCTGCTCGACAAACTGGAGAAAGCGCGCTTGCCCAGCCTCATGGAACGAGACATGGTGCTCAAGCGCGAGGTCGGGGCAGTCCAGTTGCAGAACGAAACCTGCGTTGACGATCGCCTCGTATTCATGGCGCAGCGCCTCACCGAGTGCCCGCAGATAGGCCCGCTCGCTGTCGTAGTGTTCATTGCGGCAGGCGGCAGCAATGATGCCAGGTGAGGGGGCGGTAAGAAATCCCTCAACATAGCGCCCGCGATATGGCGCGAGCGCCTGGGCAAACTCACCCGCCTCCTGACCCGCCACCGCTGGATCAAGATACCGGACGTCGCTTACCACGCGGGGTGGGGCGAAATTGCTGACCGCGGCTCGCCCCCGGCTCTGCTCTTCAAGCATCTGCCGAAAAGCGGGATAGCGCTCCACGTCAGCGCGCGCCCAGCGCTTCCACTGGCCGCCAAAACCGGACATGCGATGCTGCACGTACAGGAAAAATCCCTCGCGTTGCTGTTCGCCGTTGTTGATGACGTCGAGCCCGGCTTGAATCTGCTGCTCAACCGACGCGAGCATGGCCGCGTGGCCTGCCTGCGCGAGTTGGGGTGGGTCGACCGCTTCGCCACGCGCGCGGCGCGCGTACAGGTCAACCAGGGCAGACGGCCGGGGGAGGCTGCCGGTGTGCGTGCTGAGAATTCGATTTGAACTGTTGCGCATCAGAATAGGGGCGCACCGCTGCAATGGCGCCGTTCGGAAATGGGGCGGGAACAAATGGGGCGGGAACGAATGGAACAGTCTCCGGTCTGAGTCAGGTTTGGTGACCGGACAGGCGTCCGGCCTCTCGGTCTGTGCCGAGTGCGCGCGACTATCGGCGTTCAACTGCCGCTTGTCAATGATGACCGCCCTGCCGGTGTAGTATCGCGCGCTTGAAGCGCACGCGCCCGGCGGGGCCTTGCGCGTCCCACCGTTTCGTTTTCAGTGGTTGCCAATGGGTGCTTTGCCTGATTCTCCTCGCGTGGCGTTTGAAGCCCTGCGCGATTTCATCCAAGCGGCGCTTTCGGCGCAGGGGCTGCCTGATGCCGATGCGGCTCAGGTGGCTGAACTGATGGCCGAGGCCGATCTTCAAGGGTCAGACGGCCACGGCGTCATCCGTCTGCCGCAGTACACCAAGCGGATACAGGCGGGCGGCATCAATGTGCGGCCCCAGATTCGTGTGGTTCGCGAGAAGGCCGCCATGGCCGTGATCGATGGTGACAA
The DNA here is from genome assembly GCA_016868375.1 of Betaproteobacteria bacterium. Classification (GTDB taxonomy): domain Bacteria; phylum Pseudomonadota; class Gammaproteobacteria; order Burkholderiales; family Burkholderiaceae_E; genus SYIM01. The sequence continues at coordinate 4,980 of VGHA01000027.1, forward strand.
TGGGATGGGGCACCTGGTGGTCTCGCGAGCGGTCGATCTGGCCATTGCCAAAGCGCGTGACTGCGGGGTCGCCTGGGTCAGCACGCGGTACAGCAACCATGCGGGTCCGGCGTCGCTCTATGCGCGCATGCCGCTCAATCACCACATGGTGGGTCTTTACTTCGCAGTGGGCAACGCCAACCATCTGCCGCCCTGGGGCGGTATGGACATGCTGCTCTCAACCAACCCGATTGCCGCGGCCTTTCCGGCGGGCGATGAGCCGCCGGTCGTGCTGGATATGGCGACCACGGTTGCGGCCTATGGCAAGGTCAAGGCGCGCGCCAAGCGGGGCGAGCCAATGCCTGAGGGCTGGATGATCGACCGGGAGGGAAAGCCGCTCACCGACCCCACACGCGCTCACGAAGGGTTTCTGCTGCCTATCGGTGAGCACAAAGGCTATGGTCTTGCGCTGATGGTTGGGTTGCTCGCTGGAACCCTGGGTGGGGCTGCCATGGGGCGCGACGTGGTCGACTTCAATGCTGATCATGTCAGCGTCACCAACACTGGCCAGGCGATTCTGGTCATTGACCTCGCCGCATTCGGCGATCCGGCTGGCTTTAGCGATGCAGTGGATGCGCTGGTTCGCGATATTCGCAGCTCGGCGCGCCTGCCTGGCGTCGAGCGCATCTGGCTACCCGGCGAGCAGAGCCATCTTCGCCGTGAGGCGGCGCGCACCGCGGGTATTGCACTGGTGCCTGCGCTGGTGGCTGAACTCGACCTGCTTGCCGACTCGCTGGGCGTGCCGCGGCTTGCACGGTCTGCGTAGGCGCGGCTGGGCGAACGCACTGGTTTCCCATTCAGGAGATTGAATTCGATGAGCGCATCAGATTCCCGCAGACCCGTGGTACTGCGTCCCGATTCCATCAAGAGCCATGACCGGGGCGGCGGCGCGCGCACCACACCGCTGGTGATGCCCGGTTGTGGCGCCACAGGTTTCATCAATGGCATCACCGAGTTTGCGCCTGCGGCCAAGATTGCCTTCCATAGCCACAACTGCGAGGAAAGCGTCATGTTGCTGGAAGGGCATGCGATGCTTGACATTGAAGGCCAGGAGTCCTGCGAACTGAAGGCGCTCGACACGACCTGGATTCCACCGAATCTGCCGCACCGGTTTCGTAATTTGTCCGACACGCAACCCATGAAAATTCTGTGGATCTATGCGTCGGTCAATGCCACGCGCACAGTCACCGAGTCAGGCGAAACCCGCCCGATTGCCGCCGAACACCGCGGCTAGTCCAGGCCGCTTCAGTGCAGCACGGGTCTGACTGACGGCTTGGGTTGTGGGCGGCGGTGACGGAACAGCGTCTGCATGACGCGCGTGGTGCCCAGGATGATCATGTCCTGGCCAATTGAATGCCCATGCTCCTCGAGGATGTCGAGGGTGACATGGGTACCGTTGGCGGCGAGCCGGCGGTGCGCCTGCTGCGAGTGGATCACGGGCACGACGCTATCGAGTTCGCCATGCAGCAGATGAATCGCCGGCCCAGGTGGCTCGCCGTTACGCGGGGGCGGAATCATCCTGCCGCTGTAGCTCACTGCAATGCCCAGCAGATCCGGGCGACTTCGCGCCACTTCGAGCGCCAGCGTTGCGCCCTGCGAAAAACCGATCACGACAGTGTCGCGGCCGCCAAGCCCGCTGGCATGTTGCAGCGCTTCGATTCGCTGGGCCACCTGCCGGCCTGCGGCCTGAACGCGTGGCGCGAGCGTCTCGGCCGTGCCCAGGCTGTCGAACCAGTCGCCGCCGGAGCCTGCGCCGGATGGCCTCAGTGCATGGAGGATTGCGCCGGTTGCCCCGGGAAATTTAAGCAGCCAGGAAATGGCGATCGGTGCGAACCGTTCGGCGCTCGAGCCCGCACCGTGCAGAAACACGAGCAGCCGCTTCGGCGCATCGGCAGAAATGGGTGGCAACTCCAGCCAGAGAGCCTGTGCGCCGGGCTCGCGTGTCACAGGAACAGACTGCCGAGCCACCAGGCGAACGCGGCCATGATTGCGGATGCGGGGATCGTGACGACCCAGGCCCACACGATGTTGCCTGCCAGCCCCCACCGTACCGCCGAGAACTTCTGCGATGACCCGACACCCACGATCGCGCCAGTGATGGTGTGAGTGGTTGACACCGGAATGCCGAAGCTCGAGGCGATGAAAAGCGTCATGGCGCCGCCGGTTTCAGCGCAGAACCCGCCCACCGGTTTGAGCTTGGTGATTTTCTGGCCCATGGTTTTGACGATGCGCCAGCCGCCGAACAGCGTGCCAAGCCCAATGGCCAGGTAACACGATACGACCACCCAGTAGGGCGGTGCTGTGTCGCCCGGGGAGGTGGCGCCCGCCGCGATCAGGAGCAGCCAGATGATGCCCATAGTTTTCTGCGCATCGTTACTGCCATGGCCCAGGCTGTAGAGACCGGAGGAGACGAGCTGAAGCCTGCGGAACCAGCGATCACTTTGCCTGGGCGTGACGTTTCGCATGGTGTTGGCCACCACCACCATCAGCAGCGACCCCAGCAGGAATCCCAGCGTGGGGGACACCAGAATGAACAGAGCGACCTTGATGATGCCCGACGACAGCAGCGGGTCGACGCCGGCTTTCGCCAACACCGCGCCGATCAGACCGCCGATCAGCGCATGTGATGAACTGGACGGAATACCGAACCACCAGGTGATCACGTTCCAGGAGATCGCGCCCACCAGGGCGCCGAAAATGACGACGTGGTCCACCGCAGCCGGATCAACGATCCCCTTGCCGACGGTGGAGGCCACGTTCAATTCAAAAAAGAACAGTGCAATGACATTGAAGAATGCGGCCCAGACCACCGCCTGGTAAGGCTTCAGCACACCGGTTGAGACGATGGTTGCAATGGAATTTGCAGCATCGTGAAAGCCGTTCATGAAGTCGAAGGCAAGCGCCAGGATCACCAGGAAAACCAATACGGTGAAACTGAATTGAAGCGTTGTCATGATCGGCCCAGTCGTCTGGGTTCAGGCATTCTCAAGAACCACGCCCTCGAGCAGATTCGCGACGTCTTCGCACTTGTCGCTGACCGCTTCAAGCAGCTCGTAGATCTGCTTGAGCTTGATCAGCTGGCGCACATCGCTTTCGTCGCGAAACAGCTTGGACATCCCCGCGCGCATGACCCGGTCGGCGTCGGATTCGAGCTGATCGATTTCGCGGCAAAGCTTCAGGATGGCTTCGGCATTGTCCATGGAGGGCAACATTCGCACTGCCATCTGCACGCGCTTGCAACACATTTCATTGAGTTCGGCGAGTTGCTGCGCTTCGGGCGTGATGCGCTGCAGGTCGTAGAGCATGGCCGACTCGGCCACGTCCTGGATCAGGTCCAGGATGTCGTCCATGTTCGATATCAGTTTGTGGATGTCGTCGCGATCGAACGGCGTGACGAAGGTCTTGTGCAGCAGTGCAACGGTTTCGTGGGTGATTCGGTCGGCGCTCTTTTCGACTGTTTCAATCCGGTCGATATGCGTTCGCCGGCTGGCTACGTCGCTGTACTGCCGCATCAGCTCGGCCAGCGCCTCGCTGCCCGCGATGATTTCGTCGGCATGCCGATTGAACAGGTCAAAAAAGCGGCCCTCTCGGGGCATCAATCGTCCAAACATCGTTTTTCCCGTATCTGGGGCGCCCTGCGGTAGGTGTTACGCAAACTGGCCGGGTGAACGACACACCGCGCACGCAGCGGTGCAGAGCAAAAGCCCGCCGAAGGTTAACAGAAAGCGCCTGACCGCCGAATTCAACTAAGGGGTTGCCGGGCGGGTGCTGGCGCGGCGGTTCAGACATTCAACATAGGCCTCGCCATCGGGGGGGCGGCCAGTTCTTTGTGCCTGCCACAGCACCTCGCCCAGACATTCCATGACCTGGTGTGCGGCCGAATGCGGGTCGCCTGATTGACTGGCCAGTCGCTCCCAGGCGGCGCGGATTCCGGGCGGCTGGTCGATTGACAACTGCTCGGTAATGGCCAGATGCATCGACAGATGCAGGAAGGGATTGCCACGACCGTCGGCGGCGTCGAAGCGTTCGTTGACCGCATGCTCGGGATTGTTCAAGAGCGCGTGGTATTCGGGGTGTGCTTCGATCCAATCTGAGGCGATTGCCTCGATGGGCGACAGGGGCTCACGGGCCAGGCGCTTCTTTTGCGTGTCGCAGAAGAAGCGCCGCACGTCGTGCTGAGAGGGGTCAAACATGGTGGCTTCCCGTGCTAGGTCTGCGTGGGCGCGGGTGTTTTGCGCCGGAACTCGCAGTCGTCGCGGATCAGGCAGCGCCAGCACTCGGGCTTTCTCGCCTTGCACACATAGCGGCCATGCAGGATCAGCCAGTGATGGGCATCCTGCTGAAACGCTTCGGGCACCAGTTTGACCAGCCGATTCTCAACTTCAAGCGGTGTGCGCCCCGGCGCGATTCCGGTTCGATTGGAGACACGAAATATATGGGTGTCGACCGCCATGGTGGGCTGTCCAAACGCGGTGTTCAGCACCACATTGGCGGTTTTTCGGCCCACACCGGGCAGCGCTTCCAACGACTCACGATTGGCGGGTACCTCGCCGCCATGCTGCTCGATAAGCAGCGCACAGGTCTGCAGCAGATGCCGGGCCTTTGAGCGATAGAGTCCGATGGTGCGAATGAATTCGCACAGACCCGCCTCGCCAAGCGCAAGAATGCTGGCGGGCGTGCGCGCCACGGCAAACAGCTTGCGGGTGGCAATGTTCACGCTGCGATCAGTGGCCTGTGCCGACAACAGCACCGCCACCAGAAGTTCAAACGGCGTGGAATATTCAAGTTCGGTGGTCGGATGCGGATTTTCGCTCCGAAGCCGGCTGAAGATCCTGATGCGTTTTTCGCGGTTCACGAGGGGTACCCTGCCGCTTAGCCGGTGCCAGGGTTGCGAGCGGCGCGCTCGGCTGCCCGTGCCCGCGCACGGGCGAGTGCCGCTTCAATGACAGCGCGTTTACGCTCGGTTTCGGCGTCGGCAGCCTCGGTCTCAAGTGCGTCGAGCTTGGCGCTGGCGCGGGTGGTCAGTCGCTGATCGCGCTCGCCGGCGACGCGCGCCAGACGACGCGCCCGCGCGTGGTACCGGTCGCGAGCGCCCCGTTGTTCGCCCGCACTCCAGACCGGTTCGGGCTGCGGTGTGAGCGGCTCAATGACGATGCAATCAACCGGGCAGGGCGGAACGCAAAGATCACATCCCGTACACAGTGATGCAATCACGGTATGCATCCGCTTGCTTGCACCGATGATCGCATCGACCGGGCAGGCCTGAATGCACTTGGTGCAGCCGATGCAGTGCTCGGCTTCGATGCGAGCAACACTGCGCGGTCCTTCAAAGCCACAGGCGGGATCCAGCGCAATCACCGGTACGCCCAACAGTGCCGCCAGGCGCCCGACACCTTCGGAACCGCCAGGTGGGCACCGGTTGATGGGCGCTTCACCGCGGGCCATCGCTTCGGCATAAGGCCGGCATCCCGAATAGCCGCAGCGGCGGCATTGCGTCTGCGGCAGCAGTTCGTCGATTGCCTCAGCGGAGGGGCGCGGCATCATGCTGCGGCGATGGTGAAACCGGGTAAAGCGAAACGAGACAGTCAGCGCCCGGCGCTGGCCTTGCCTCGCTGCTCATGCTCGGCAATAAAGGTGCGCACTTCGGGATAGATCTTTTCGCGCCAACGGCGTCCACTGAAAATGCCGTAGTGCCCGGCGCCTTCGGCGGTCAGGTGCCGCTGCCACTCGCGCGGGATGCGCGTGCAGAGGTCGTGTGCCGCCTGCGTCTGTCCCGAGCCCGAGATGTCATCGAGCTCACCCTCGATGGTGAACAGCGCAACGGTGCGAATGGCCGATGGATCGACGCGCAGCGTTTTGCCCTCGAAGCGAACATCCCACTTGCCCAGCGGCAGGGCGTGCTGCTGGAACACCGTGCGGATGGTGTCCAGGTAGTACTCGGCGGGCAGGTCAAGGACCGCGTTGTATTCGTCATAGAACCTGCGGTGGGCTTCCGCATCTTCCATGTCACCGCGAACCAGATCGAGGTAGTAGTCCCAGTGTGAATTGAGGTGCCGGTCGGGATTCATTGCGACAAACCCCGCATGCTGCAGAAAGCCCGGGTAGACCTGCCGCCCCACGCCAGGATAGCGACCGGGCACGCGATAGATCACGTTACGTTCAAACCAGGTGTAGTTGCGTCGCTGGGCCAGCGCGTTCACCTCGGTGGGGTTGCGGCGCGTATCGATGGGGCCGCCCATCATCGTCATGCTGAGCGGCTGATGCGGATCGCGGATTTGCGCAAGGAGCGATACCGCGGCCAGCACCGGTACCGTAGGCTGGCACACCGATACCAGATGGACCTGTGGACCCAGGTGGCGGATAAAGTCGATGGCATAGCCAACATAGTCGTCGAGATGGAAGGGCCCTTCGGAGACGGGCACCATCCGGGCGTCGATCCAGTCGGTGACGAACACATTGTGATGCGGCAGCAGGGCGCGCACCGTGTCACGCAACAACGTGGCGTGATGCCCTGAGAGCGGCGCGAACATCAGGACCGTGGGGTCTGACGAACGGCGGCGCAGCTGACTGGGCAGCAGCCTTTCGAACTTCAGCAGTCGGCAGAACGGCCGTGCGATCTCGATTCGCTCGACCACGCTGACGGGCTGCCCGTCGATCACCGTTTCATCGATTTCGAAAGTGGGCTTTTCGTACTCTTTGCCCAGGCGGTGCAGAAGCTCAAGGCCCGCTGAAACGCGATTGGCAAACGGCGTGTAGGCAAGCGGGCTGTACGGATTGGTGTAGAGCTGGCTGACTGAGTCAGCCCAGCTCGACAACGGCTGAAGCACTGCGCGCTGTGCTTCACGGAGGTGGTAGAGCATCTGTCTCTCCCGCTTCGGAACTGCCGGATTCTGCCCGAAATCGTGCAACGCGTCAGACGCGGCTGGGATGCCCCGTGCGTCGCAGATTCTCGGCGAGCCAGGCGGCGCCCTGTTTTTCCTGCAGTGAATTTTGCGTAAGGCGCTGATTGAGCGCGGCGAAATCGACCTGATCGAGCGGCTGATCCTGGTTAAAGCACGAGAAGACGTAGCTGATGCGGCCAGTTTGCGGATCGCGGTGCGGTTGCAGGCACTGTGCGCAGACTTCTTTCATCATGCACTGCATCGGCGAGTTGATGGAGCCAAACGCCTGATGGTTGGGCGGCAGCACATTGGCGAGCGCCTCATGACGGGCGCGCGCGACAGCCGCCATCATGCGGTCAGATCCGATGGCGATCAGACGGTCGGCATCGTGCAACCGTGGCGAGCCTGGCGCTGCATCGAGTGATCCGTTGGCCCAGGCTTTCATTGCCTCGACGATATTGCCGACGTAGGTGCGGTCTTGAGGTCGGGTGGGCGCAAAGCCGGGTGCTTCGTCGCTGCACCAGACCACGACGTCGGCGGCGGCCTCGATTTCTTCCACTTTATAGCGGTCGATCAGCTTCTTGTAGCCGGCGAAATAGAGCACCTTTGAGCCGCACGAACGGAAGGCGGCCCCGATTGAAAACAGCACAGCATTGCCCAGGCCACCGCCCACCAGCACGACGGTTTCGTCGCCTTCGATTTCGGTGGGGGCGCCGGTGGGGCCCATCAGGATGACCGGCTCGCCAGGTTGCAGCAGCGCGCAGAGGTTTGAAGATCCGCCCATTTCAAGCACGATCGTGGACACCAGTCCGCGTTCGCGGTCGACCCATGCGCCGGTAAGCGCGAGCCCTTCCATGACCAGCCGGGTGCGATGTCCGCCAAAATCAACCACTGGTGCAAGCGCTTCGAAATTCTGCAGTCGATAAAATTGGCCAGGCTCGAATCGCTGCGCCGCCAACGGTGCATGGACCACCACCTCGACGATGGTTGGGGTCAGCCGAACGACCCGCTCGACGCGAGCACGCAGAAGACCATTGATATGGGTGGCAAACGCGTCGTGCGACAGCGGCGAGGCGGCCGCCCGCTGGCTGAGTACCCGTGAGACCACCGGGTAGCCCTGACGCGCTGATCCCATGGCTTTGACGACATTGCCAAAATAGCTGGGATGCAGATCGCCAAAGAACGACACCATGCGGCCATCGTCAGCGCGTGCGAGCAGAACACGCGCCTCGGCGGGTTTGCTGGATGAGAACTCGGGCTTGACCGGCTCGCCGTGTTCGTCGACCGCCTGGAAATATTTGCCGTCAAGATGAAAGTGCGTCGCGTCTTCGCGTGCCAGCACGGTGTTGGGCTGGGTACCTGCCGCAACGAAGATGGTGCGTGCTGGCCAGTTGACCAGCGCGTTGTCGCCCTGAGCATTCGACCAACGGCCGTCTTCGGCGCGGATCTGCCGCGCGAGCGTGATGGATTGCGCCGCGCCGCGCGCGTCGACATCGATTCGTCGCGGGTCGACACATTCGGCAAACCGGATGCCTTCCTCCAGGGCCTTTTCGACCTCTTCGTGATTGAGCGTGTACGACGGACTGTCGACCATTCGCTTGCGATAGGCCAGCGTGACGCCGCCCCATTGCTGGATCAGCTCGATGATGCGGGCCGGGCGGTTCTGCGCTGCGGCAGCTTCACGCTCGGCGCGAATCGCCTGGCCATGAAGGAGGAATTCTTCAGCGACTTCACGCTCTTCCGCGCTCCAGTTTGACCGTACCGACGATTCGCTGGCCAGCGCAACCAGCGCTTCGTGCCGGGACAGAAACTTTTCGACCTGCACGGTGTAATACGCAAGCGACTCGGTGGCGGTATCAACCGCCGTGAGGCCGCCGCCGATGACGACCACCGGAAGGCGGATCTGCATGTTGGCAAGCGAATCGTCTTTGGCGGCACCGGTAAGCTGCAACGCCATCAGAAAATCGCTTGCAGTGCGTACGCCCCGGGCCAGACCATTCGGGATGTCGAGCACTGTGGGCTTGCCTGCGCCCATGGCGAGTGCCACGTGATCGAAGCCGAGTTTCCAGGCATCCGCGAGGGTGAGCGTCCCGCCAAAGCGCACGCCTCCGATGAGCGTGAATTGCGCTCGCCGCTCAAGCAGCAGCCGGATGACCTTGAGAAAGTTTTTGTTCCAGCGAACGGTAATACCGTATTCAGCGACGCCGCCAAACCCTGCCATCAGCCGATCGTCGAGCGACTCCCAAAGCGTTTCAATGTGCTCGATCGGCTCAAAGGCCACGCGCTCGCCGGGCGTTGCGCCATCGTGGCGCACACCTGCCAGCTCGGGCGGCAGCGGCTCGATCTTGAGTCCGTCGATGCCGACCACCGTGTGGCCATCGTTCATCAGATGGTGGGAGAGCGTAAAGCCCGCTGGGCCCATGCCTGCGACCAGCACCTTGTGTCCGGTGGCGGCGCGCGGCACCGGCCTGCCCAGATTGAGCGGGTTCCAGCGCGTGAGCAGCGAATAGATTTCGAAACCCCAGCGCAGTTCGAGCACGTCTTTGAGCGACCGGGTTTCAGCCTGCGGGATATCGACCGGCGTCTGCTTCTGGTAGATGCAGGCCTTCATGCAATCGTTACAGATGCGATGGCCGGTTGCTGCAGCCATCGGATTGTCGATCGTGATCATGGCGAGCGCGCCAATGGAGTGACCCTGGGTTTTCAGGATCTGGAACTCCGAGATTCGCTCTTCAAGCGGGCAGCCCGCCATCGTGACGCCGAACACCGTGCGTTTGAACACGACGCTGCCGTCGGCGGCGGGCTTCTCACGCAGACCGCGCGAACACGAATCCTTGCCCTGCGCGTGGCAGCCGATGCAGTAGTTGGCCTGATCGAGCGCGCCGCGCAGGTCAGTTCCCTCATCGGTGAGCTGAAAGCCTTTGCGCCGGCGGATGTGCGCCGGATCAATGGTGTGAATGGTGACCGACGATTCGGTTGTGCTGTGGGCGTGGGTGAGCAGCGCCCAGGGGTCCACCTTGCCGGGCTGCCTGAACAGAATGCCGTGACCGTGCCGCGCGCGGCCGGCGTCTGTGAGCGTGGCCCACGCGCTGAATCGAAGCGCGAGATCGATTGAACCAGCGGCCGACTCGCCCTGCTGCTGCCAGTTCAGGACCGCTTCGGCAAACCGCAGTTCCTCGAAAGCTTCCGCGCCCATGAGCGCTGCAAGCTCGCGCTCGGCAGCCTCGCCATCAAACCCTGCGAGATCCTCGGCGCTGAACTTGAGCATTGCCTGCCGCTTGACGAATTTCCACTTGACCTTGTAGAGCGGCTCAAGCGCGTGGTGACGACCACGGAGATCGGCGAGCTCTTCGGAGACGCCAAACAGCGCGCCTACGAACGCGTCAATATGGGGCGCCACCTCAAGCAGTAACGCGGCTTCGTCCTTGGGTGCCAGGGGTTTCCCGGCACCCACCTTCTCGCGCGCGGATCGGAACTTTTCGGCCAGGGCTGGCTCACGCGCATCGAGCTCGGCGACGAAGCGTTGGTCGATCCGGCGCAGCCCCTCGTTGCTGTAGAGGTCTTCGAAGCGCAGATCCCAGGCAAGCTGGATGGTCATCGCAGCGCGTCAGCCGCGGTCGAGCTGGTCGAGCTTGCTCTTGACCTCGCGCCACTGCTCGGCATCCGACAGCGCTTCTTTGGTGCGCGTGATGCTGGGCCAGCCGCTGGCGAGTTCTGCATTGAGCGCGATGAAATGCTGCTGGTCTGCTGGAACGTCTTCCTCGGCCTTGATGGCCTCGACCGGGCACTCGGGAATGCAGACTGCGCAGTCGATGCACTCGTCGGGGTCAATCACCAGCATGTTTGGGCCTTCGCGAAAGCAGTCGACGGGACATACATCGACGCAATCGGTGAACTTGCAGCGGATGCAGGATTCAGTCACCACATGGGTCATGACGGGATTTCCTGGAAGAAGAGCAGGTTGGACAAGCGTTCGAACAGGCGGAGTTCGACCGGATTGACGGCGATTCTACCGTGCGATACCTTCGACACAAAACTAATGAAGCCGCGGCTTCATAAAGCCCCGGCGCAGGCGCCCGGGGCAGCTGCGGTTCACACTCGGGGACTGATCATGACCGGGCAAGCGGCGAATCCCTCACCACGCTCACCAGAGCGGCTTGACGACGCGCTCAGCCTGTTGGCCCAGCCTGGATGGCTGCCGCTGGCGGGCGGCACCGATGTTTACCCTGCGCATGTCGGCCGGCCCGTCTCGCGCCCGATCCTCGATCTGAGCCGAATCGATGCTTTGCGAGGCCAGTCGCGCGTGGCGGGCGTTGACGGCCGCTCGTGGTGGCGCATTGGCGCCCTGGAATCCTGGATGGCGCTTCGCGAGACGGTGCTGCCAGCGGGGTTCGAAGCGCTGCCCCAGGCGGCTGCCGAAGTCGGTGGGCGGCAGATACAGAACCAGGCCACGATAGGCGGTAATCTTTGCAATGCCTCGCCCGCGGCCGACGGTGTGCCAGCTCTGCTCGCACTCGATGCCGAGGCTGAACTGCAAAGCCGGCATGGCACCCGGCGATTACCGCTTTCCAAATTTGTTCTTGGCAATCGGCGCACTGCGCTGACGCCTGACGAACTGCTGGTGGCGGTGCTGGTGCCGATCGGGTCGCCGCGTGCGCGGTCGCAGTTTCTGAAGCTGGGCCATCGCAGGTATCTGGTCATTTCCATCGCGATGGTCACGGTTTCAATCGATTCAGACGAGCATGGCGCGCTCTCGCGCTGCGCGATCGCGGTGGGCGCCTGTTCGGCGGCAGCCCAGCGCCTGCCGCATCTCGAGTCGCGTCTGATGTCCGCGCCACGCGATCAGGCCGCTCACATCGCAGCCCAACTGCTTGCCTCATCCGAGTCTCAGGCGTTGCTTGAAGCACTGTCGCCCATTGATGATGTGCGGGGCACCGCTGCCTACCGTCGGGAGGCGGTTCGCGAGCTGATCGTCCGGGCCATCGGTATGGCCTGCAGCAGCCTCTCATCATCCGAATTGCCGCAGGCACGGAGCCGCTCATGAACAAGCCCTCTGACCTCGCGCTGGGTGCCCGGGTGCAGCCCATTCTATTCACCGTCAACGGCCAGCCCGTTTCAATCGACGCGCAAGGCGCAGCACGCAGACTCAGTGATGTCCTGCGAGACGATCTCGGCCTGACCGGCACCAAGGTTGGCTGCAGCGCAGGCGATTGCGGCGCGTGCACGGTGCTGCTGGATGGGCAGCAGGTGTGCGCATGCCTGGTGGCGGGTGCGCAATGTGCAGGACGCACCGTTGAAACCGTTGAATCGCTCGCACCCGCCGAGGGCGAGCTGTCGGCGCTTCAGAAGGCGTTCGTCGATCACGGCGCCGCCCAGTGCGGCATCTGCACGCCCGGCATGCTGATGGCTGCGGCCGACACCCTGCGCCGCCATCCGCAGCCCACCGAGCAGCAGGTGCTTGACGGGTTGGGCGGTGTGCTGTGCCGCTGCACGGGCTATCGCAAAATCATCGATGCGGTGCTGTCGGTGGGTCAGCCCCAGGCAGGGCAATCCGCTGGAGTTTCCATCGACACCGTTCCGTCGGGTTCTGCGGTGGGCGCGCGCGTGGAGCGCTTTGATGCTTCGTCCAAGGTCACCGGCGCAGAGCGCTTCGGCGCCGATGAGGCGCCAGCGGATGCGCTGTGGCTTCGTGCCATCCGCTCGCCGCATCCCCGGGCCCGCTTCACACTCGGGGATCTCGCAGGATGGCTCGCCAGTCAGCCAGGTCTGGTGGATGTGGTGACCAGCGCCGACATCCCGAATAACCGTTTTGCGATCTTCCCTGATCTGCGTGACCAGCCTGCGCTTGCCGAGGCTGAGGTGCGGTTTGCGGGCGAGGCCATCGCAGTCGTGGCCGGCACCCAGTCAGCCATTGAGTCGGTGAATGAGGCCTCGTTTCCGGTGACCTGGGAACCTATTGCGCCCGTGTCGGGTGTTGCGGCGGGCCTTGCGCCCGGTGCGCCGGCAGTCCAGAGCCGTTGGCCCGACAACGTGCTATGCCGCGGACGCGTGGTGTCGGGCGATATGGCCGCGCTCGCCGCCGCTGCGCCGCATGCGCTTTCGCTTGCCATGCGTACGCAGCATGTCGAGCATGCTTACATTGAGCCTGAGGCAGGTTGGGCCCGCTGGGAGGTCGATGCCGACGGTCCGCGCGTCACAATCTTCGCCTGCACGCAAACCCCTTACATGGACCGCGACGAGATCGCGTGGATGTTCGGTCTGAAGCCTGAGCGGGTGCGCATCATTCCGTCTGCAGTCGGCGGTGGCTTCGGCGGCAAGCTCGATCTCTCGGTTCAGCCCCTGCTGGTGGCCGCTTCGCGGCGGCTCGGCAGGCCTGCGCGCATCGTGTATCACCGTCCTGAATCGATGCGGTCCACGACCAAACGCCATCCTGCGGTCATGGAGGCACAGTTTGCCGCCACCGCGGACGGCCAGTTTGTGGCCTACGATTTCACGGGTGATTTCAACACCGGCGCCTATGCGTCATGGGGCCCCACGGTGGCCAACCGAGTCCCCATTCATGCAGCCGGGCCGTATCGCTGGCAGGCGGTTCGGGCGCTTACCCGCGCGGTCATCACCAACGATCCGGTCGCCGGTGCATTCCGGGGGTTCGGCGTGCCGCAGTCAACCCTGCTCTGCGAATCCCTGATCGATGACTATGCGGCCCGCATTGGCGCCGACCCGCTCGAACTTCGGTACGCCAACGCGTTGCGCGCGGGTGACCGCACCGCCACCGGCCAGACGCTGCAGGCGAGCGTCGGGCTGCAGGCCTGTCTCGACGCGCTGCGGCCCGCCTGGCGCGCGTCGCGCGAACGGATCGGTCGCTGGCGTGAGCAGCCTCTGGCTGGACGCGACAGCGCGATCGCCGCACCCAGCGACCCGCATGGCCGCAACCCCGCCACCCTGCGACGCGGCGTTGGTGTTGCATGCATGTGGTACGGCATTGGCAATACCGTGATTGCGAATCCGTCCGAGATGGAAATCGGTCTGAAGCCCGATGGCCGGTTTGTGCTGTTCAACGGTGCGGTGGATATCGGGCAGGGCACCTACACGATCATGCCGCAGATTGCCGCTGATGCGCTCGGGGTTCCGCTCGCGCTCATCGATCAGACCGTGGCGGATACCGCGCTCACGCTGGACGGGGGCAAGAGTTCGGCCTCGCGGCAAACCTTCGTGTCGGGCAATGCGGCGCGGTTGGCCGCGGAAGACTTGCGCCGGCAGTTGCTTGCGCGGCTGGGTGCGCCCGAGTCGGCGCAGCTCGAGGTTCGTCCGGGCAAGATCGCTGCGGGCGGCGCCGAGCTTGTGTTGTCAACGCTGCCCGTTGATGCGCGCGGTCTGGTGGCCGTAGGCTTTGGCCGTTTCAATCCGCCCACCGTGCCGCTTGATGCCGAGGGCCAGGGCGTGCCCTATGCCACCTACGGATTCGCCGCGCAGATCGCTGAGGTGGAGGTGGATGTGGCGCTGGGCAGCGTGCGCGTCCTGTCCATCCATGCGGCGCATGACGTGGGCCGTGCCATCAATCCCACCCAGGTCGAGGGCCAGATTCACGGTGGCATTGCGCAGGGTCTGGGGCTTGCGCTGATGGAAGACTACGTCGCGCTCAAAACCGACAACCTGCATGACTATCTGATCCCCACCGTGGGCGATATGCCGCCCGTTGTGGTGCATTTGATTGAAGATCCAGAGCCGCTCGGACCCAATGGTGCGAAAGGCGTTGGCGAGCCGGCGCTGGTGGCCACCGCGCCAGCGATTCTCAATGCGATTCGCGATGCAACCGGCGTGCGGATGACCGAGGTTCCCGTGACGCCCGACCGGATGCTTGCTGCGCTTCGCCGTCAGGCCTCCGATGTGCGCTGATCCGATCCGTGTGCTGACCACCAGGAAACTGTCTCGATGAGTGCTTCCCCAGAGCCGTCTGACGTTGCCGCGCCCGCGGCTGACGCCGCTGTCGTCAAGGCGCGTGCGCCCGAGAACATGGCGTCCAACAAGATTCAGTGCGACGCCTGTCCCGTGCTCTGCCAGATCAGCGAAGGCAGGTTGGGCGCCTGCGATCGGTGGGGCAATGTTGAAGGGCAGCTTCGCCGAATGGATCCGGTCGTGCTCATGCAGCGGCCCGGTGTCGAACTGGTGCCGGCTGATCCGGCCACCTGGGAAGGCGGGTTGCTGCATCAGGATGCACCGGTGTTCGTGTCCGGGGTGGCCAGTGGAACCACCTATCCCGACTACAAGCCTGCGCCGTTCATTGTTGCCAGCCGTGCGCAGGGCGTTGACATGGTTACGGTGGTCACCGAAGGCATCTTCAGCTACTGCAGCTTCAAGGTGAAGATCGATACCGACCGCTACCTGGGCCCCGAGCAGGCCACCGTCCGACACCAGGGCGAAGCGGTGGGCCATGTCACCACCATCGAATACGGGTCGCAGTTCCTGTCGCTGGGTGGCGTGCACCATCTTACGGGCGGCTCCAAGCGTGAAGGCCGGATCACCTGCGAGCTGATGGAACGGCTGGGCAACCACCATGCAGTCGATCTCGACATTGAGGGTGGCGCCAAGCTGACGGTGCAGGCCAGCCGGCCACCCATCGTCAATGGTGTTGAAGAACAGCGGATGCGGGTCGGCTGCGGCTCAGCCACAATCGGCATCTTCGCCAAGCAGTGGTTCGGGCATGCCGATGAGGTGGTGGTGGTCGATGACCACATCACAGGCGTTCTGACCGAACATCAGGCCGGTAAATGTCTTGATATGAAGCCTTCGGGCATTCGGCTGCGCGGTCGTAAGTCAACGCCCGGCCGCTACTTTCAGGTGGCCAATCCAGGCACCGGCTGGGGCGGCACCGACATCGTTGATCCACTGTCCATCATCGAAGGATGGGATCCCAAGGTGGCGCGGCCAGGACTGCAACTCCTGATGGTGTCGACCACCGGCGAGCATGCCCAATGGTATGTGCTCGATGACGCCTTGGTGCCGCAGCCTGCGCCCATGCCTGCGCCCATCCAGACGGTGGTTGATCGGATTGGCGAAAACTGCGAACCCGCGCTGGCCACGGTGCTGTTTCTGGGGGGCGCGGGGGGCAGCCTGCGTGCAGGCGTCACCGAAAATCCGATCCTTCTCACCCGCTCCATCAAAGACCTTTTGACGCGCGTCACCTGCGGTGGCGCGCAAGCCTATGTGTGGCCGGGTGGCGGCATCACCGTGATGGTCGATGTCACGCGAATGCCACCGGGCTCATTTGGTTCGGTGCCCACGCCTGCCATCGTTGCACCCATTGAGTTCACGATGCGACGCGACGACTACGAACGCCTGGGTGGGCACGTTGATCGCATTCGGCGTCTTGAAGATGTGTGGGCCGCGGGCGAGCACCGGGTCATTGACTGGCAGGGCGATAACCCCTGGCCGCTGGAGCCTCTGCGGTGAGGCTTGCGCAGGGTCGCCAATGAGCGCTCATTGGCTGGGCGGGGTGGGGCAATGACCCCGTCATGGCAGCCGCAGCGGGCCCGGCTGGGTGACGGCCGCTGGCACTATCAGCACGGCCCGATTGACCTCGTGATTGGCGCAGACGGTGAGCCCGCCGCATGCGACGCGGCGCATCAGGCCTGCTGGCAGGCGTTTCAATCGGTGCTTGCTGAACTGGTGAGCGAACTTTCGGCGCTGCGCCAGGCGCTGCCACGCTCGGGCGCTGCCGCGTCCGTCAGCGGGCCCGTTGCACGGCGCATGGTGGGTGCGTGTCTGCCGCATGCCCACGATGGGTTGTTCATCACGCCGATGGCAGCGGTTGCCGGAAGTGTCGCTGATCATCTGATTGACGCGTACCGTCGCGCTGGCGTGCTGCGTGCCTACATCAACAACGGCGGCGATATCGCGCTGCATCTGGCCCCGGGACAGCACTGGCGCGCGGGCGTCGTGGCCAACATCGACGATCCGTCGCTCGATGCCAGCCTGGTGGTCACGGGCGAAAGCGGGCTGAGGGGCCTGGCCACCTCAGGCTGGCGAGGGCGCAGCCTGTCGCTGGGCATCGCTGACAGCGTCACCGTGGTGGCGCGCGATGCGGCTGCGGCCGACGCGGCCGCCACCATCATCGCCAACCATGTGAATGTTACCGACCCGGCCATCCGCAGGCTTCCGGCCAACCAGGTCCGTGATGATTCCGACCTGGGTACTCTGCCCGTGACCGTGGCGGTGGGGGCGTTGCCCTCGGCAAGCATCGAGCAGGCGCTTGCCAGTGGGCTGGCCTGCGCGCAGCAACTGGTCGAACGGGGACTGATTTCGCAAGCGCTGCTCAACCTAGCCGGGCGCTGGGTGCAGGCGGGATCGGGGTGCGTGCTGCCCGCGTTCGCAGGCCAGCCCAACCGCTCCCGCTTACTGGAGGTCGCAGGATGAGTTTCGTTCGCAACGCCTGGTATGTGGGCGCATGGCGTGATGAACTGGGGACCAAGCCCTTTGCACGTCGCATTCTCGATGTGCCGGTGGTGTTCTTCCGACGCGCTGATGGTCGACCCGCAGCGCTGGTTGACCAATGTCCGCATCGACTGCTGCCGCTGTCGCGCGGCACGGTGGTGGGCGACACGCTTCAGTGTGGCTATCACGGCATGTGTTTCAGCGCCGAGGGCCAATGCACCCGGGTTCCCGCGCAGACGCATATTCCGCCCGATGCGAATGTCCGCGCCTTTCCAGTGATCGAGCACTGGGGCATGGTCTGGATCTGGATGGGGGATCCGCGGCTTACCGATCCTGCCAGGCTGTTTCAGGGGCTGCCCTGGGGTAAGCCAGGCTGGACGCTGAACACCGGGCCTTACACGCACGTGAAAGCCGACTACCGGCTGCTGGTTGAGAACCTGCTGGATCCGGTGCACGTCACCTATGTGCATCAGTCAACGCTGGGCACGTCGGCAATGGCCGATATCCCGATTGAAACCAGTCAGGATGGCGACACGATTCTGGTCACCCGCTGGACCCGCAACTCACCGGCTGCGCCGATTCTCCAGCGCTTTGGTCGCTGGCCAGGCAACGTTGACCGCTGGCAGTACTACTGGTGGCATGCGCCCTCGATCAATGTGGTTGATTTTGGCGCGCATGACGTGGGCAGCGGCGACAGTGAAGCGGCCCGACAGGCGGGTGTCCGGATGTTTTCAAACCATTTTCTGACGCCCGAAACGGCCACCACCACGCACTATTTCTGGTGCCAGTTGCGCAATTTCGCCCCCGATGACGAGGCGGTTTCGCGCGAGATCACCGAGCAGTTCGTGATGGCCTTCGATGAAGACAAGGAAATTCTCGAGGCGGTTCAGCAGGCCAGTGCCGAGCCGCTGGTGGTGCGTCCGGTGCAGTTGGGCATCGATGCCGGAGCCGTCCGAATGCATCGGACGCTCGATCGACTGATTGCCGCCGAGTCGACCGCGTCGGACGAATCAACGCTTGCCTCTCATGGACAAGCCACCGCACACTAATGCGTTGCAACCCAACGGGGTCGTCTTTATACCGGCTGATCCCACCTAAAACGGAGGAGTTCTGAAAATGAAAAAACGTGAGTTTCTGGCGGCGGGCGTTGCCCCCGCTGCGGCGGCGGCACTGTCACCGCTTGGCGCTTGGGCGCAGTCCGGCCCCATCCGCATTGGCGAGATCAACAGTTACAAAGCGCAGCCGGCATTCCTGGACCCGTATCGCAAGGGCTGGGAGATGGCGGTCGAAGAAATCAATGCGGCCGGTGGCGTGGGTGGACGAAAGATTGAGGTGATCGCGCGCGATGACGGCGGCAATCCGGGAGATGCCGTTCGGGTGGCCGAGGAACTGGTGAGTCGTGAGCGGGTTGATCTGCTGGTGGGCGGGTTTCTGTCGCACATTGGCCTGGCCCTCACCGATTTCGCCAAGCAGAAAAAAATCTTCTTCCTGGCCTCCGAGCCGCTGACCGACAAAATCGTCTGGCAAAACGGTAATCGCTACACGTTCCGCTTGCGTGCGTCCACCTACATGCAAACGGCGATGCTGGTTCCCGAAGCCGCCTCCTGGAAGAAAAAGCGCTGGGCCATCGTCTACCCCAACTATGAATACGGTCAGTCAGCTACTGCCAGCTTCAAAAACCTGCTGCGCAAGCTTCAGCCCGATGTCGAGTTCGTGGTGGAGCAGGCGCCGGCGCTTGGCAAAGTGGATGCGGGCGCAGTGGTCCAGGCGCTCGCCGATGCAAAGCCCGATGCGATCTTCAATGTGCTGTTCGGCGCCGATCTGGCCAAGTTTGTTCGCGAGGGCAACACGCGTGGGCTGTTCAAGGGCCGCGAAGTGGTCAGCCTCCTCACCGGTGAGCCCGAGTACATCGATCCGCTGAAAGACGAGGCGCCCGAAGGCTGGCTGGTCACAGGCTATCCCTGGGATCAGATCAACACGCCCGAACACAAGGCTTTCGTTGACGCCTATCAGAAGCGATTCAAAGACTATCCGCGGCTGGGGTCCGTCGTTGGGTACACGGCGCTGAAGGCGATGGGCGCGGGCCTGATCAAAGCCGGTGGCGCTGATACCGAAAAGCTGATCACCGCATTCCGTGGGCTGCAGTTTGATTCACCGATGGGCAAAGTGGTGTTCCGCCCTCAGGATCATCAATCCACGCTGGGCGCGTATGTGGGCCGGACCACGGTTCGGAACGGCCGCGGCACGATGCGTGACTTCCGGTACGCAGATGGCGCCAAGTACCAGCCCTCTGACGCCGAAGTGGCCAGCCTGCGTCCGAAAGACTGACCGGTCGCCGGTTGCCCCGCTGCCGCCTGCGCGCTTCGCTTTCTTGCGAACGCGCGCGGCAGCGCCGACTCGCCTGCGCCTGGCGCATCTTCACCGGGTTGAATCCTCATGACCCTTTCCGCTTTGCTGGTCCAGATGCTGAACGGTCTGGCCAGTGCCTCCAGCCTGTTCCTGATCGCGGCCGGACTGTCGCTGATCTTCGGTGTGTCGCGAATCGTCAATTTCGCGCACGGCTCGTTCTACATGCTGGGCGTTTACCTCGCGTATTCGATCGTTGGCAAGATTGGCAGCGGCCCGCTGGGCTTCTGGCTGTCACTGCTGATCGCCGCGGCGGTGGTGGCGCTGGTCGGCCTGGTTGTTGAGCTGGTATTGCTGCGCCGTATCTACCGCGCGCCCGAACTGTTGCAGCTGCTGGCAACCTTCGCGCTGGTTCTGGTGATTCGCGATGCGGTGCTTGTCATCTGGGGACCTGAAGATCTGCTCGGCCCGCGAGCGCCCGGCCTGAAAGGGTCGATCGAAATCATGGGGCGCCAGTTTCCCCAATACGATCTGGTGCTGATTTTCATTGGGCCGCTGGTGCTCGCCATTTTGTGGTGGGTGCTGATGCGTACCCGCTGGGGCATTCTGATTCGTGCCGCAACGCAGGACCGCGAAATGGTGGGTGCGCTGGGCGTCAATCAGGCCTGGCTGTTTACGGGCGTCTTCATGCTGGGCGCGTTTCTCGCCGGACTCGGCGGTGCGTTACAACTGCCGCGCGAGCCCGCCAATCAGTTTCTCGATCTGGCTGCCATCGGTGATGCATTCGTGGTGGTGGTGGTCGGCGGAATGGGGAGCGTACCGGGCGCTTTTCTCGCCGCGCTGCTGATTGCCGAGATCAAGGCGCTCTGCATCGCAATCGGCCAGGTATCAATCGGCGGGTTCACCTTCTCGCTTTCGCGGATGACGCTGGTGGTGGAGTTTCTGGTGATGGCCGCCGTGCTCATCTGGCGCCCCTGGGGCCTGCTCGGCAAACCGGCAGCGGCGACCCGCAATACGGCCGAGATCGAGGCGCCTTTGCGGCCCGCCACGCCACTTCTCAAGCGATTCGGCTGGCTGGTGCTGGTGCTGCTTCTGCTGGTGCCAGTGGTGGGTCTGAAAATGCCGTTCATCAATGTGCTGATGATCGACATCCTGATCGCCGTGCTGTTTGCCGCGAGCCTGCACTTCATCATGGGGCCCGGTGGCATGCACTCATTTGGTCACGCCGCCTACTTTGGGCTGGGTGCTTACGGCGCAGCCCTGCTGTTCAAGCTCGCCTCAATGCCCATGGAGGCCGCCCTGATGATCGCGCCGCTGGTGGCGGGTCTGGGTGCGCTGATCTTCGGCTGGTTCTGCGTCAGGCTGTCGGGCGTGTACCTCGCGATGCTCACGCTCGCGTTCGCTCAGATCGTCTGGTCCATCATGTTTCAGTGGGATGAGGTCACGGGCGGCTCCAACGGCGTGGTGGGGGTCTGGCCAGCGGCCTGGCTGTCGCAGAAATGGGTCTACTACTACTTCACGCTCGCACTCACCGTGGCGGGTGTTGTGCTGCTTCGCCGGGTGCTGATGTCGCCGTTCGGATATTCGATGCGCGCAGTCCGCGATTCGCGATTGCGCGCGGACGCGATCGGCATCGACGCCGTCGGCGTGCATTTGGCGGGCTTTGTGCTTGCAGGATTGATCTGCGGCCTGGCCGGCGCGCTGTTCGCATTTTCAAAGGGCAGTATTTCGCCCGAAGTGATCGGCGTCGGGCGCTCGATTGATGGGCTGGTGATGGTGCTGCTGGGCGGTATCCAGACGCTGGCCGGCCCGCTGGTGGGCGCATCGGCATTCACCTGGCTGCAGGACACGGTGGCGCGTCAGACCGACTACTGGCGGGCGCTGCTGGGCTTCACCATCCTGGTGCTGGTGCTGGCATTCCCGCAGGGCATTGCCGGATTTGTGCGGGATCGCATGATGCCCGAGCGCGATGCGGGAGGTGCACGATGAGTGCATTGCTCGAGGTCAATAGCCTGTCCAAAGCGTTTGGCGGTGTGCGTGCGGTGAACCAGGTCACCTTCAGTGTCGCAGCAGGTGAGTTGCTGGCCATGATCGGCCCCAATGGCGCAGGCAAGTCCACCTGCTTCAACATGCTGAATGGCCAGCTGCGGCCTGATGCCGGATCAATCCGACTGGCCGGGCGTGAAATTGTCGGGCTTGAGCCGCGCGCGGTCTGGCGCATGGGCGTGGGCCGCACATTTCAGATCACGGCCACCTTCTCGTCGATGACGGTACGTGAAAACGTCCAGATGGCGCTTCTGTCGCATCACCGCATGATCGCCCGAGGCTGGCGGCCCGCCGCCGAGTCGTTTGTCGATGAGGCCGATCATCTGCTCGAGCGCGTGGGCATGAAGGCGCAGGCCGACCGGCCGTGTTCGGTGCTTGCCTACGGTGACCTGAAGCGGCTCGAGCTTGCGATCGCGCTGGCCAATGAACCGAAGCTGTTGTTGATGGACGAGCCCACGGCCGGAATGGGGCCGCGCGAGCGCCTCGATCTTATGGCGCTCACCGCAGAGCTTGTGCGCGCGAAGGGCGTGGCGGTGCTGTTTACCGAGCACGACATGGATGTGGTGTTTCGCCATGCAGACCGGATGATGGTGCTCAACCGTGGCGTGTTGATCGCCCAGGGGCAGCCCGAGGCGGTGCGCGCCGACCCGGAGGTGCAGCGCGTGTATCTCGGTTCCAGAGCCGAGCACTGAGGGCAGATTGATGAACGCTACTCACTCTTCTTCTGCCGGCGCTGCAGGCGCGGTCATGCTTGAAGTCTCTGGCATTCACGCGTTTTACGGCCAGGCGCATATTCTGTTTGATGTCTCGCTCACTATATGTGCCGGCGAGGTCGTGGTGCTGCTTGGTCGCAATGGCGCGGGCAAGTCGACCACGCTCAAGTCGATCGCCGGTCTGGTTCGTCCACGCGAGGGCACGGTGAAGTTCATGGGCGAGACCATCGAACGTCGCCAGCCCTTTGAAGTGGCACGCCGCGGCCTGGGCTATGTTCCCGAAGAGCGACGGATCTTCACCGAGCTGACGGTGCTCGAAAATCTTGAGGTCGGGCGGCAGCCGCCCCGACCAGGCGTCCCTGCCTGGGATTTCGAGAAAATCGGCAAACTTTTCCCTAATCTTGCCGAGATGCCCGATCGGCCGGGCGGTCGCATGTCAGGCGGTGAGCAACAGATGCTCACCATCGCCCGTACGCTGATGGGCAACCCGCTCTGCATCCTGCTCGATGAGCCTTCTGAAGGCGTGGCGCCAGTGATTGTTGACCAGATGGCCGCTGCGATCACCGAGCTTAAGCGGCAGGGTGTGGCGGTGCTGCTCTCCGAGCAGAATCTGCACTTTGCCCAGGAAGTGGGTGATCGCGCCTACATCATCGAAAAAGGCCGAATTCGCTTTGAGGGGTCGATGGCGGCGCTGCGCGCCAATGACGAGGTGCGCGCGCAGTATCTCGCGGTCTAGTGTCTGTCGCTGCGCCGACCGCCAGTCAGGCAATCAATCCAGGAGAGTTCCTATGGCAGCACAAATTCGCAAGCTGATTGTCAGCGTCGAAGAAACGCGTCGTGAGATGGGCCGTGACGTCACGCCGCCCACCCGGCGCGCGCTTGCGATGGCAGTGATCGAGAATCCTTATGCGGGTCGCTACAGCGAATCGCTCGACGAACTCATTGCGATCGGCGAAGAGCTGGGCGGGCTGCTCGGCGAGCGCTGCGTGCAGGCGCTTGGCATTGCGCCCGACGCGGCAGAGAGCTACGGCAAAGCGGCGGTGGTGGGCGAGGCGGGCGAGCTTGAACACGCTGCTGCCATCCTGCATCCGAAGCTGGGTGCACCGCTTCGTAAAGCGGTTCAGAAGGGGGCTGCGTTGGTGCCTTCGGCCAAGAAGGCAGGCGGCCCGGGCACGCCAATCGATGTACCGCTCGGACACAAGGACGCAGCCTTCGTACGCAGCCATTTCGATGCGATTGAAGCGCGCGTGGCCGATGCGCCCCGGGCGGGCGAGATTCTGGTGGCGGTGGCGGTCACGGACAGTGGCCGGCCGCTGCCGCGAATTGGCGGGCTGCAGAAGCATGAAATCAAGGGCGAGGACGGCCTTCGTTAAGCGCTGACGGGACGAACGCGCGATCAGGAGAAACACCATGGCAACAGCAGCGATCGTCGAGAAATCAGGCAAGGTGGTCATCCGCCGTGTCGGCCTGATGCTGTCGGGCGATATCGACCATCCGATTCTGGATGCAGACACCATCGTTGTGAACGATGGTGTCATCACGGCGGTGGGTCGCGAAAAAGACTGTGACACCAGCGAACCCAGGCGCATCATCGACTGTCAGGGTACGGCGATTGCTCCAGGGCTCATTGATTCGCACACGCACCCTGTGTTTGGTGACTGGACGCCGCGGCAGAATCAGCTGGGTTGGATCGAGTCGTGCATGCACGGCGGCGTCACCACCATGATTTCTGCAGGCGAGGTGCACCTGCCCGGCCGGCCCAAAGACATCGTTGGTGTCAAGGCGCTGGCAATCACCGCGCAGCGCGCCTTCGACGGCATGCGCGCAGCGGGCGTAGGGGGCGGCGTCAAGGTGCTGGCAGGCGCGCCGGTCATTGAGAAAGGCATGGTCGAACAGGACTTCGCTGATCTGGCGGCCGCCGGTGTGCGCCTGCTTGGCGAGATTGGCCTGGGGTCGGTTAAAGCGGGCGACGAGGCTGCCCAGATGGTGGCCTGGGCGCGGCGTCATGGCATTCAAAGCACCATCCATACGGGTGGCCCGTCCATTCCCGGATCAGGTCTCATCGATGAGCACGTGGTGCTGGAGGCCGATGCCGATGTGATCGGGCATGTGAATGGCGGTCATACCTCGCTGTCCTACAAATCGGTCTGTACGCTGTGCGAAAAAAGCAGCCGTGCGCTCGAGATCGTGCATAACGGTAATGAACGCATTGCGATTCTCACCGCGCGCCACGCGATCGAGCTGAAGTGCCCGCATCGCGTGATCCTGGGCACCGATGCGCCAGCCGGATCGGGTGTGCAGCCGCTGGGGATGTTGCGAATGATCGCGCTGCTGTCCAGCATGGCCGATATTCCCGCCGAAATCGTGTTTGGATTTGCCACGGGCAACATCGCCAGAATGCGGTCGCTGCCACAGGGCCTGATCGAGGTCGGTCGGCCCGCCGATTTTGTATTCATCGACAAGGCGCAGCACTCCGCGGGCACCGATCTGCTCGACAGTATTCGGTTGGGTGATATTCCCGGCGTGGGCATGGTGATGATCGATGGCATCGTGCGCTGTCAGCGCAGTCGCAATACGCCGCCTGCCGCCGAGGTGCCGGTCATTGCGCACTGAGCCTGCGCGCAGCAATCGCATGCGCTCTGAGTCGGGCCCGCGCCGTCGTGATCGTGAGGCGACACGGGCCCGAATTCTCGGCGCTGCCGTCATCGAATTTGCGCGTTTCGGTCTGTCGGAGGCGCGCGGCGAACGGATCGCCCGGCGAGCGCGCAGCAGCGAGCGCATGCTTTACTATTATTTTGGCAGCAAGGAAGAGTTGTTTCGTGCGGCGCTTGAGTCAGTGTATGCCTCGCTTCGCGAGGCCGAGCGTTCGCTGAGACTCGATGAAGAAGACTCGCTGGCCGCGCTCGAGCGCTTCTGCCGCTTCGTCTGGCGATACTACGTTGAGCATCCTGAATTCATCAGCCTGCTCAATACCGAAAACCTTTATAAAGCGCGGCACCTGCGGCGCTCCGCGCAGCTCGGTGAGCTGGTCTCGCCGGTGGTCGGTTTGCTGGGTGGCTTGATCGAGCGGGGTGCTCAGGCGGGCGTGTTTCGCCCCGGTGTCGATCCCGCGCAGCTTTATCTGGCAATCGCATCACAGGGCTATTTCTATCTTTCCAATCGGCACACCTTGTCGGCGGTGCTGGCGCGCGATCTGTCGGCACCCGAGTCGCTCGAGGCGCATTGGCGCGAAAGCGCTGAGATGATTCGACGCTACGTCGCCGTGACGTGACAGTGATCAGCCTGCGTGGGTAAGGCACGGCGGTCGGGGGCGCGCAGGTATCATCGATCGAATTGTTTTTTTCAACTGGCCCGGCGATGAAGCCCAGACTGCTGATTACCCGACAGATCTTCGATCAGGTGCTTGAGCGCCTGGCTCCTCACTTCGATATCGAATCGAACCAGACCGACGCGGAGTGGTCGCGTGGCGAACTGCTTGCGCGGGTTGCCGACAAAGAGGCGCTGTTTGTCGTCACCTCCGACAAAGTCGATGTCGAACTGTTGCAAGCCGCGCCCAGGCTCCGAATCGTCGCGACCGGGTCCGTGGGCTTCAATCACATTGACCTCCAGGCCTGCTCAGCGCGCGGCATCGCGGTCACCAATACGCCCGATGTCCTGAACGAGGCGACGGCCGATATGGCCTGGGCACTTCTCATGGCGGCTGCTCGCCGGGTCTGCGAATCTGAGCACTGGCTGCGAGCCGGGCACTGGAAGCGCTGGGCCTTTGATCAGTTCCTGGGTGCCGACCTCTGGCGATCGACGCTTGGAATTGTGGGCATGGGTCGCATTGGTTCGGCGATTGCCCGCAGGGCGCGCGGCTTTGAGATGAAGGTGCTCTACTGCAACCGCAGTGCTGCGCCCAGCGAGCAGGCGCTGGGCGCGGAGCGGGTATCGCTGGATACGCTGCTCGCGCAATCGGACCACGTGCTGCTGGTGGTTCCCTACAGCCCCGCCACCCATCATCTGATTGGCGAGCGCGAGCTTGCGCTGATGCAGCCTCATGCCACCCTGGTCAATATCGCACGAGGCGGCGTGGTCGATGATGCCGCCCTCATTCGCGCCCTGCGGGCCGGGCGGCCTGCCGCAGCCGGGCTCGACGTATTCGAAAACGAACCCGCGCTCAACCCGGGCCTGCTTGAACTGTCCAATGTCGCGCTCACCCCGCATATCGGCAGCGCAACGCGCAGTTCGCGCGTGGGCATGGCGATGCTGGCGGCCGAGAACCTGCTTGCATTCGCAGCCAATCAGCCGCTCCCCACCCAGGTCGGCCGCTGATGGCCGATGTTGCATTCGAGCGTACCCATGCGCTGGGGCTGGAGCGCGCACGCGCTGTCGCGCAACGGCTCGCTGACGAGATGCGCGCCGACTATGGTGTGGAGTCGCGCTGGGACGGAAATGAGCTGGTCTTTTCCCGGGTAGGGCTTTCGGGGGTTCTGCGAGTCAACCCTGACTCGGTCAGGCTTGATGCCCGGCTTGGCTTTCTTTTTTCCGCCTACAAGACCAGAATCGAGGCCGCGATGTCGTCGAACTTCGCGCGCTATTTCGGCGCCTGACAACACCTAACCGGAGCCTGCCTTGAATCCCACCACGGTCCAGATCGTGGCAGCGATCATTTTTGCCGTTGCGGTCCTGCACACGTTTTCCGGCAAGTTTTTCGAGAAACTCGCTCATCGACATCCTGCGCATGCGGGCATCTTTCACCTGTTGGGTGAAGTTGAAGCCGTGTTCGGGTTCTGGGCACTGATTCTGATCGCTTTCATCGCTTTGGCAGCGGGCCCACAAAACGCGCTCGAGTATCTCAATTCGCGGAACTTCACCGAGCCGCTGTTCGTGTTCGTGATCATGGTGATCGCAGCAAGCCGGCCTATCCTGAAGGTGTCGCTGGGCTGCGTGGAAGTGGTGGCCAAGATGCTGCCCATGCATCGCCAGGTGGCCACGTTCTTTGTGGCGCTGTCTTTCCTGCCGCTACTCGGTTCATTCATCACTGAGCCCGCTGCCATGACCTTGGCGGCGCTCCTGCTTCGCGAGCGCTTCTACAACCCAGGACTGTCAAACCGGCTGAAGTACCTCACGCTGGGCGTGCTGTTCGTGAATGTTTCGATCGGCGGCACGCTCACACCGTACGCGGCGCCGCCGGTGCTGATGGTGGCCGCCACCTGGCAGTGGGATCTGATGTTCATGATCACCAACTTCGGTTGGCGTTCAGCGCTGGCGGTAACCATCAACGCGCT
Organism: Betaproteobacteria bacterium; assembly: GCA_016868375.1. Classification (GTDB taxonomy): domain Bacteria; phylum Pseudomonadota; class Gammaproteobacteria; order Burkholderiales; family Burkholderiaceae_E; genus SYIM01. The sequence continues at coordinate 32,706 of VGHA01000027.1, forward strand.
GGTGCTCACGCTGATCTTCCGTTCTGAACTGTCGCGTATTCCCATCATCGACAAGAAAGATCAGGAGGACCGTATCCCGATCGCGCTTACGGCAACCCATATTCTGTTTCTGGTCGCGGTGGTGGTTGCGGCACACCACGCGGTGGTGTTCATGGGCCTGTTCCTGTTTTTCCTGGGCGTCGTCACAGCCTACAACCGCTGGCAGGACAGACTGATTCTGCGCGAGGGCATGATGGTGGGCTTTTTCCTGGCCGGACTGGTGGTGCTGGGCGGTCAGCAGCAGTGGTGGCTGCAACCCGCGCTGTCGGCAATGAGCCCGACCGCGGTGTACTACGGTGCCACGGCCCTCACCGCCATCACTGACAATGCGGCGCTTACCTATCTCGGCTCGCTCGTTGAGGGCCTCAGCGACGAGTTCAAACTGTCGCTGGTGGCGGGGGCCGTGACAGGCGGCGGCCTCACGGTGATCGCCAATGCACCGAATCCCGCGGGCTATTCAATTCTCAAAAGCCGGTTCGATGAAGAGGAAATCAGCGCGGGCGGTCTGTTCCTGGCCGCGCTCGTGCCCACGCTGGTGGCAGTTGCTGCGTTCCGCCTGATATGAGCCGAGAATCCGGGTACTTATGAACGGCTTCAAAGACCCCCGTACCACCTGGAACAACCGCTACTCAGCGGCCTCTGGAATGCTTTTCGGATCTGCGCCCAACGGCTGGTTGTCCAGCCAGCGTGCGCGCGTGAGCGCGGGTCAGCGCGTACTGTGCCCCGCCGACGGTGATGGACGGAATGGCGTCTGGCTGGCCGCGCTGGGGCTGCATGCCATCGCTTTCGACCTGGCCGACATCGGTATTGATCATGCGGTGTCGCATGCGCGAAGTCAGGGTCTGACTGAGCGCGTTGGCGCAACCGAATCGCTGGCGGCGCTGCCGGGGCAAAGGGCGATATTTGATTCGCCCGCGGGAGGCTCGCTCACGCTTGTCTGCGCCGACATTGCGTCTTGGCCCTGGGCGCAAACCCCGGTCGATGTTGTCGTCGCCATTTTCTTTCAGTTCGCTGATCCCGCATTACGCGCGCAGATCTTTGACGGCTTCAAGCAATCGCTTCAGCCCGGTGGGCTGCTAATTATCGAAGGCTATGGCCTTCGGCAGATGACTTACAAAACGGGTGGGCCCGGTGTTGCCGACAATCTGTACACGCTGTCCATGCTCGGCGAGGCTTTCTCTGGATGGCCTGTGCTCGAATCACGCGATTGCGACACCGAACTTGCCGAGGGCTCCGCGCACGTGGGGCCTTCGCATCTGATCTCGGCGGTTTTTCGCAAACCCGAGTAGCGGGTCACCGTGTCGCGATCGTCAAGCGCTGATCCCTGTGTCTGATCTACCCGCCCTGTTTTTGGCCGCCGATGCGATCGATACCGGGTCGCAACGGCTCATGGGTCGGCAGTCGGCCGGCAGCGGCTTCCTGCGAGGTTTCGTGGCCGCCTATCGGGCGCATTCAGTGCGCCCGCTCGATGTGATCTGCCCGGGCACGAACGATTCGAAATTTGTGGCAAGTGCGCTGGAGCGCGCTGGGTGGCCCCATCCGGTCAGGCTGTTGCCAGCGGATCGACCGGCGGCCTGGGGCGACCTCGGTGTGCTGTATTACCCCGCGCCGTTCAGTGATTCACTGGGCTGGCAGCGTAGTCGTCAGCCGGGTGGCACGGCGTCGTTCGCGCTCTGCGGCATTACGCACACCATCAGTTCTGATGCGGTGATGCGTCAGCTGGCTGGTTATGTTGCAGGCCCTTTTGCATCGCATGATGCAGTGATCTGCACTTCCCGGTCGGTGTTGCAGGCGGTTGAGGGAATCTGGCAGGCGCAGATCGATCACCTTACCCGCCGACTGGGCGTGAAGGTGTCGCCCGCGCTGCCAATGTTGCCGGTCATTCCTCTGGGCGTTCATGCCTCGGATTTCGCCCCGGATGCTGCGGCGCGCACGACTGCGCGACAGCGCCACGGCTTCGCAGACGATGACGTTGTCGTGCTGTTCGTTGGTCGGCTGAGTCTGCACGCGAAGGCCAATCCGCTCGCGATGTATCTGGCCTGCGCGCGGGCCGCTGCGGCCTCAGGGCGACGCATTCGCGTACTCGAATGTGGCTGGTTCGCGAACGATGCCATCCGACAAAGCTTTGATGAAGCGGCGAGCGTTGCCGGCATTCAGGTTGATCGTGTCGATGGCCGCGAGCCTGGTGTGACGCGCGCGTCCTATCTTGCAGCCGACATATTTGTCTCGCTGTCTGACAATATTCAGGAAACGTTTGGACTGACCCCGGTTGAAGCGATGGCGGCAGGCTTACCCGTCGTGGTGAGCGATTGGGATGGCTACCGGGAGACAGTTCGTGATGGCGAAGAGGGGCTGCTGATACCCACCCGCCAACCGTCCGATCCTGCCTGCGCGTCTGTCTTGATCGAGGGCTATCAGGACGGCCGGCTCAACTACGATCGCTATGTGGCCTACGCGCACACGCTGGTTGCCGTTGACCTTGAGGCCTGCGCGGCCGCGATTGCACGACTCGCCGCCGACCCTGCGCTTCGCAGGCGTCTTGGCGATAACGGTCGCCAAAGAGTGCACGAACATTTTGACTGGTCAAGGGTGCTGCCGCAGTATCAGGCGCTCTGGCGTGAGCAGCGTGAACGACTGTTGCGCCATCGCACTGAGGCGGAGCGTTCTGTCAGTGGCATCAGCGAACCGGGCATGCCCAATCCACTGACGATGTTTGCCCACTACCCCAGCGCGGCGCTCACCGGGCAATCGCGATTGCATCGCGATACGGCAAAGGGACCCAGCCCGCGGATGCTGCGCGATTTGTCGATGTGGCGGTTTGCTGAGGGCTGGCTCCTGGATGCGGCCGCGGTCGAAGCCGCCTGGTTTGCGGCGCCAACGCTCCCTGGCGAGGCCATCGAACTGGATCAGTGGGCAGCAAACCTCAAGCTGGACTCCGCGCAGGCGCAGCGCCTGGCGGCCTGGATGGCCAAGGTCGGGTTGATTGTCGTGCGCTAGTCGCCGGGCGCAGGCGGCGTACCTACTGCAGCAAGCGCAGCATCCAACGTGTCGAATAGTGAATGATCGCCCAGCGCCGCCGTGAAGCCGCTTCGCTCCATCAGCGACAGGGGTTGCGTATTCGCGCCAACGATCACCAGACGCTTGCCGCGTTTGTCGAGCATCCGGTGAAAGCTCTGAAGCGCATCCAACCCGGTTGTATCGAGGTTGATGAGCTGGTGCAGATCGAGCACTGTGATGTCGGCCACCGGGCGCGTGGGATCGAGCAGCGGTTCGAGTCGGTTCACCGATCCGAAAAATAAAGATCCGAACAGCCGCCACCCCTCAACCGACGCCAGCCCCGACATCCGCTCCGACAAATCGATGCGCTCGAGGCGCGTGACCGACGCGATTCGTACGATGAAGAGCAGGCTGGCGAGCACGAGTCCGACCTCGACGGCAACGGTGAGGTCGAAGATCACGGTAAGCAGGAAGGTGGCCAGCATCACCACCCGGTAGTTGATGGTGAACTGTTTGAGTTGCGGAAACGCGCGCCATTCCCCCATGTTCCAGGCCACAAACAGCAGGATTCCTGCAAGCGCCGCCATGGGAATATCGCTTGCGAGGGGCGCGGCAAGCAGCACGATTGCGAGCAGCGTGAGTGCATGAACAACACCTGCGATGGGCGAGCGCGCGCCGCTTCGGATATTGGTGACTGTTCGCGCGATGGTGCCAGTGACCGCAATGCCACCGAAAAATGGCACGATGAAGTTGGCCATACCCTGCGCCATCAGCTCCTGGTTGGGGTCGTGGCGATCGTCGATCATGCTGTCGGCCATGCGGGCGCAAAGCAGCGATTCGATTGCGCCCAGCAAAGCGATTGCGAGCGTCGGGGCCACCAGGTTCTGCGCGGTCTGCCAGTCAAATGCAGGCAGCGCGAACACGGGAAGGCCCTGCGGAATACCGCCGAAACGGCTTCCCACCGTTTCCACCTGCAGTCCGAACAGTTTCACGGCCAGCGTTGCCAGCACCAGTGCGGCGATGGTTCCTGGCGCCCGGGCCAGCCACCGCCGCCAGCCGGGCGCCACGGCGAGGTACGACTTGGGCCAGACGATGATGATGACAAGCGTTGCGATGCCGATTGCAACCGCAACCGGATTGATCGTGTGCAGATGCGTGCCGAGCGCATGAAGCTGCGACAGCGAGTTGGCGGGCATCCGGTCGATTGCCAGGCCGAGGAAGTCTTTGACCTGCTGTAGCGCGATCACCACCGCAATGCCGTTGGTGAAGCCCACGATGATTGAGACCGGAACGAACCGAACCAGTGAGCCCAGCTTGAGCGCACCCATCAGAAACAAGAGCACGCCCGCCATGAGCGTGGCAATGAGCAGGTTCGCGATTCCATAGCGCTCGCCGATGGCGTAGAGCAGCGCGACAAAAGCGCCCGCGGGCCCGCCGATCTGAACTTTCGTGCCGCCCAAAAGCGATACGAGCAATCCGCCGATGATGGCCGTAAACAGACCCTGCTCGGGCCGCACGCCCGAGGCGATACCGAAAGCCATGGCCAGGGGCAGCGCAACGATGCCCACCGTGATGCCAGCGCTGATGTCGGCAGGGAGATCGGACGCGCGGTATCCCCGCAGCGAGTCGACGAGCCGCGGCCGGAAGCGGAAGGCGCCTAGGCCCATCCGCCGCCCTGTACCCGGGCTAGCGCACCCTCATGCCCGGCTGCGCACCGCTGTCTGCGCCGAGCAGGAAGATGCCTGCCCCTTGAGAGGGGTCGTCCCATGAGGCCGACAATACCATGCCTTCAGAGACGCCGAACTTCATTTTTCGGGGAGCAAGATTGGCAACGACCACCGTGAACCGGCCCACCAGTTGCGCCGGATCATAGGCCGAGCGGATTCCTGAGAATACGTTTCGCAGACGCCCTTCGCCAAGATCAAGAGCCAGTCGGATCAGCTTGTCTGAACCCTCCACGGCGCTGGCCTCAACGATTCGCGCGATGCGAAGTTCAACGTTCATGAACTGATCGATGCTGATGGGCGAAGCGGCGACGGGGCTGTCCTGCGCACTGGGTGGTTTGGCGGGCTGCGGTGCGTTGGGCTGGCTTGCGGGCGTTGGCTTTTTGGCGGGCGCCGGGACTTGCGCCGGAGGCTCGAACAAGGCATCAAGCTGCTTGGTGTCGACCCGCCCCATTAGATGCTCGTAGCGTTCAATGCGCGAGGGCGGACGATTGAGATCGGACCACTGCAGTGGCTCGCATCCCATGAATCGTTCCGCGCGGGCCGAGAGCGCAGGAAGCACGGGTTTGAGCCAGATGGTG
>VGHA01000028.1 GCA_016868375.1 Betaproteobacteria bacterium
CTACTGGAAGACGCTGGTGTATGCCCTCATCCTGATGGCGGTGATTCTGGTTGTTCCCGGTGGGCTCACGGCGGTGTCGGGCCTCTGGAAACGTGAACTCGCACCCAGGTCAGGCCGGTAAATGTCGAGCGAGGCAAGCGTCACGCATGTCGACCCCACTGAGGCGCGCAGCGCTGCAGTGATGCTGAGCGTGCAGGGTGTTGGCAAGCGCTTTGGCGGCCTTGCCGCGCTATCCGATGTTTCCTTCACTGTCCACGAAGGCGAGCTGGTCGGTCTGGTCGGGCCAAACGGCGCGGGCAAGTCAACGCTTTTCAACATCATTGCGGGTGTGTTTGCGCCCAGTGAAGGGCGAATCCTGCTCGAGGGGCGTGACATCACCGGGCTGCCAAGCCATAAGCTTGCCCGGTTGGGGCTTGCTCGCACTTTCCAACTCGTCACCCTGTTTCCTGATCTGAGTGTTCTCGACAATGCGCTCCAGGCGCTGCATCGACATCAGCAGGGGCGGTTCTTCGCGGGCCTTTTTCAGGCGCGTGCCTATCGGGAAGAGTCCGAGGGGTGGCGCGAGCGGGCGCGTGAGGCACTTGCCCTGCTGTCGCTTGAGGCGCTGGCTGATCAGCCAGCGGCCGCGCTCCCATTGGGACAGGCGAAGCTGCTTGCTGTGGCGATTGCGCTCGCGACGCAGCCCCGCGTGCTGCTCCTGGATGAGCCCGCTGCAGGTCTCTCGCACGAGGAATCCAGCAGGATGATGGACCTGATCGCTGAGCGCGTAAAAGGCCGCTGTTCGGTCGTCCTGGTTGAACACAATATGCGGATCGTTCGTCGTTACTGCGACCGCGCAGTCGTGCTTCAGTTTGGCCGAAAAATTTTCGAGGGTGCCCCCGCCGACATGGTGCATGAACGCGCCGTGGTGGATGCCTACCTGGGAACCGGAGACGGCGGATGACGGCTGATGCTAAGCCCCATGTGTCGCCGCAGCAGGCTGGCCCTGCGCTGGTAATCGACTCACTGGATGTGCGCTACGGCCAGGCCCGGGCGGTAAACGGCGCGTCGGTAACGGTTCCGGCGGGTAAGGTCATTGGCATTGTCGGGCCCAATGGCGCGGGCAAGTCATCACTGCTTAAAGCGGTATCAGCCTTGGTTCCCGTCACCGCCGGACGGATTCAGTTTGATGGACAGTCGCTGACAGGGCTGTCGCCCCGGGCGGTGGCAGAGTTGGGCATTGCGCATGTGCCAGAGGGCCGGCGCATCTTTGCCAAGATGACCGTGTACGACAACCTGCTGATGGGTGCGTATCTGCTGCCGGTCGCCCGACGCAACGATCTGCTGGACCGGGTGTTTACCGCCTTTCCTCGTCTGAAGGAGCGGCTTAAGCAGCCTGCCGGCAGCATGTCAGGCGGCGAGCAGCAGATGGTGGCAATCGGTCGCGCGTTGATGGGCAACCCCCGACTGATCATGGCCGACGAGGTATCTCAAGGGCTCGCACCCATCGTGGTTCAGGAGGTGTACCGACAGCTGTCGCGAATCGCGGCCGACGGTGTCGGCGTATTGCTGGTTGAGCAAAACGCCAGGCTCGCGTTTCAGCTCGCTTCCTATATTTACGTGATGGAGCAGGGGCGGGTTGCCACTGAGGGACTGGCCGCTGAACTCGCGCAGAGCGAGCACGTGAGAAACGCCTATCTCGGGCTTGACTGAATGAGTAGCTCGGTCGTTACCCTGGACCAGGATGGTTCTATGGTGACCATCACGCTGAACCGGCCGCAGGTGCTCAACGCGATGGATGACGCGTTGCTCGAGGGCGTGGCTTACCAGCTGAGCGTGGCCAGGCAGCGAGCGGATTGTCGGGTGGTTGTGCTGCGTGGGGCGGGGCGCGTGTTCTGTGCGGGTGGCGATGTCGCCGACATGCCCGTGTTGCGAACTGAACCGGAATACCGCAGCCGCCGGCTTGCGGCAGAGCAGGCTGTGGCGCGTGCGTTCCGACAGCTCGATCGCCCGATCATCGCTCAACTCCATGGCGCGGCAATTGGCGGAGGCTGCGTGCTGGCGGCGTTATGTGATTTGCGGGTGGCGGCCACCGGAACGCGGTTCAGTCTGCCCGAAGCGGCGTATGGCACCACCGCAAGCCTGGGTGGCATCTTCATGCTGACACGCATCGTTGGCCTGGGGCGGGCGTTCGAGCTGCTCTACCTCGGTGAAGCCTTCAGTGCGGAACGTGCCTACGAGATCGGTCTGGTCAATCGTGTGGTGGACGCGGCCCAGTTGGAGCCTGAGGTACTTCGGCTTGCCGCGCGGCTTGCTGAGCAGTTCCCGCGCGAAATGATGCTGACGCGCCGTGCGATTCTAGACGGGCTGGATATCGACTTCATGCGCGCCGCTGAGGTCGAAACGTACGCGGCCATGCGTGCTCACTTAAGCGGTGATGTAGTCGAGGGATTTCAAAGGGCCCGGCAGCGAATGCGTAAACCCACTGGTGCTCCATGATCACCCCTTCCATCGATCGGCTGGGTGACTTGCCACAGGCTGCGTCGCAGCGGTTCGGTGCACGCGAAGCGGTTCTGTTTGAGTCTCAGCGCGTGTCGTTTAACGAGCTTGCCATCGGTGTCAACGATTGCGCTAAGGGGTTGCTGGCCAAGGGTATTGCGGCGGGTGACCGTGTTTTGATTTTCGTTCCCAATTGCATTCGCTGGCTGCATCTGTTTTATGCCGTGGCTGCAATTGGCGCGGTAGCCGTTCCTGTCAACACCCGATTGCGTCGGGACGATCTGGCCTACCTTATCACCCAGTCAGGCGCCAGCGCACTGTTTATTTCCGATCAAATTGCGGGAGTCGATGCGCCAGCCATGGTGCTCGACCTGTTAAGTGCAAGCCCCGACACGGCGCTTCCCACTGGGCGGTTTCCACACTTGCGACTGCTGGTGTCCACCGCTGACGCCGACCACGGCCCCGTTACAGGCTGGCGGTCACTGCTCGAAGCGGGAGGTTCGCTTGCAGAGCACATCCTTGATGAACGCCGGGACGCGGTCAGGGCATCGGATCCTGCCTTAATCCTGTACACCTCTGGCACGACGGGTGCGCCGAAGGGCGCAGTGCATTCGCACGCCATGATTCAAACCGTGGCCGATGGCGCCAACCGGCTGGGCATTACCTCGCGTGATGTGCTGCTGCTGTTCATGCCGCTCTTTCACAGCATGGGGCTCTATCTGGCTGGAATGATGTTTCTGGTGACGGGCTCCCGGCTGGTTCTGTCAGCGCGATTTGATGCCGGCCTGGAGCTGCAGCGTATTGAACAGGAGAAGGTCACTGTCACCTTCGGGTTCGATACCCATTTCCATGATCTGCTGGCTCACGCGGATTTCGAGCGAAGAAACCACGCCAGTCTTCGTATTGCAATGGTGCCTGCGGGCTCGCCTGGCGCCGAGCCCATTGCGCGTCGGGTCAACCGGGAACTGTGCCGCAGCTTCAGCGGCTATGGCAGCTCTGAATGCGGCACCGGGATTGCTCTCAGTTTTCTTGATGCCTCCGAAGGCGAGCGCTGCCTGGGCTCGGGTTATCCGATGCCGGGCTACGAGTTCAAGGTCTGCGATCCGCAGACCGGGGCGGGTCTGCCACCCGACACACTGGGCGAGTTGCGGATTCGCGGCTATGGCGTGATGCAGGGCTACTACGCAAACTCCGAGCAGACGCAGGCCGCATTCGATCCGGATGGGTTTTTTCGAACCGGCGACAGTGCACTGATCGACCAGGCGGGGTTCGTTCGGTACCTGGGGCGCTACAAGGATATGCTGAAGGTGGGCGGCGAAAACGTAGATCCCGCCGAGGTTGAGGCATTCCTGTCTACGATGCCGGGTCTGGAGACGGCCAGAGTGGTGGGTCTACCGGATTCGAGGCTGGGTGAAGTGGCTGCCGTGTGTGTGTTGGAAGGCCATGAAGCGCCTGACATCGCGGCAATTCGCGATTTCTGTGGCGGCCGAATCGCAAGCTTCAAGATTCCCAGGCGCGTGGTCAGGGTTCCAGGCTTTCCGATGACGCCCACCGGAAAGCTTCAGCGGTCTGAGCTTCGGAAACTGGCGGAAAGCGCACCAGCGGCCTGACGGTAAAGGTCCGGCTGAGATGGTTGGCCACTACGACAAGGGCTCGGTGCTTACCCAGTGGGTCGATGAAGCCTGCGGAATGATCAGCGGGGTCACGCCATCAACGTAAGTTGAGCGCGCCGACGCCACCCAGTTCCCCTGTAACGCTTCGCTAGATCCATCAGGCCGGTAGAGGTTGGCTTGATCGTTGTACCCGATCGCAATGATCGGGCGTTGAAGCTCGATTGCCGCCAGAGCCAGCGAGTGGAAGGTTCCCCATCCCTCTTGGCTTGGCTTGCGAACATTGAGTCCGCGACCGATTTCGTTAACGGCTGCAGTGAGAAACGCAAGCGTGCTCTGTGCGTCAACAGCCGACCCATCGTCCCTCCGGGTCAGCGCGATCTGCTGCGCGTCGGTGAGCGAAAGCGCCCGTTTCAACAGCCGTTCCCGAAGAGCCATCGCCGGCTGCGCATCGGTGTCTGGCGCACCCAGACCAGCGGCGTGCGCGATCGCCGCATACAGGCAGTGACCGTCATCTGGAATCGGGGTGGTTTTCAGGTTCAGGGTCCGCAGCTTGCCAACGATCGCATCCGTTCTTCTCTCCAAGAGATCCATCTCGCCCGCCGCCGAGCGCGCCAGTACGTTCTCCTGTTCGTCAATCACCTTAAGCGCTACTTCGATGGTGCCGTGCCTTTTCAGCATGGCCTGCGTCAACGCAAACGCGGGTAGCGCCTCGGCATCACCTGCATTGGGTAAATAGTCGGCCTTCAGCTCCGAAAAAAACGCTCCGTTATCACGTGCAATCGTCTCGAGTTTTGCAAACAACTCGCCCTCCAATGACAACGCTTCGCTATCGCTCGGAGCGCCGATCTGGTCCACCTCAAACACAGGGTCGTCCTGACCCCCGATCGAACCGTCACTGTCCTGATCGAGCGCCGCCTTGCGACTATCCGCCTGTTGGTGATCCTGGTGGACCTGCTCCTGCCGCTGATCCGTTTGCGGGCGCTCGTGCGTCCGCTTCTCTGTCAGGAGGTTGTCACGGATCTGACCGATCAATTTTCGGGCCCGCTCGGAAACACCTTGTGTGGTGTCGAGGAAGCGAGACAGCACCAGATCAATGTCCTCATCAGACTGGAGACCGGTAGTCAGCTTTGGCAGTGCTGACCATGATGCGCCTGGCTTGGGGGCTGATGAGACTGGCGGCTGTCCTGGCGTGAGTGCGGACTTAGGTGCGGAGCTGGATGTGGCAGGTGGCTTCGGCGTTTGCGTTACCGATGAAGGACTGCTTACGAATGCGTTCTCGCGCAGAAAGATGTCTCGTTGGCTACCAGCCAGGGATTTTCCGTCGAGTGTGAAGTTGCGCGCCGACTCAGCCGGGCGGCGAAAATCGCCACCGTCAGCGAAGCGCGCTTTAGTCAGATCGCCCGAATTCACCTTGAACTGATACTTGGCAAGCTTTTCGGGCTCGCCATAGACGATGACGTCTACACGCCCGCCCCCCTTGTCCTTGAGACGAAAGAACGTACCGTCGTCGGCCTTGAAGCCTGCAAGCGGGCCATCCTTGTTTCGGTCAGCGTAGTTCAACGCGTAGCTTTTCGCGCCCAGATCGATGTCCTGCCCCCCGATACGAACCTTCACCGGGCCGTTGAAGCTGAACGTAAGCTTGTCGGTCATAAGTGCTCTCAGCCGCGCAGTGCGGACATCGGAAGGGGGACTAAGTTGCTGACCTCAGTCGGCTGGCTCTGCCATCGGCTTCGCCAGTGACGCGCAGTATCCGCAAACCGGATGAACCAGTTGACGGCAAAGTCGGTATCGACAGAAGCCAGTTCAAGCGCTGCACAAAGGAAAACGATTCGGGAATCAGGGTCGAGAGATAACGATTCCCCGCGGGTTCCCTGAAACAGGAAATTCGCGGCAAGCAGAGACCTGGCAGCACTGCCTGAAGCGTCCTCACCCAGCGGGCCAAGGGGCGCAAGCAGCAGCACCTGGCCCGATTCGGCATCGGCCTCTATTTAGATGTCGATCTCACCCGCCGCCGACAGACAACAGACATTCTGGTTGTTGAGTGTCAGTGAGGGCAGACCTGCCTGCTCTGCAATTGCCGCAAGAAATGGCTGGGTATCGATGATAGTGCTCCAGATTGACGCTTGCGAGATCACACGCCTTCAATGATTCGCATGTCGCGCACCACCGCGTTATTGCCGAGCGCTTTGAGTGCGGCCTGATACCCCGGCGTGCTGTAGGTGGCAAGCGCGGTTTCCAGGCTATCGAATTCGACGACCACGGTGCGTTGCATCAGCCCGTGCTCTTTCACCGCGGCGGGCATGCCACGCACTAAAAACCTGCCGCCTGCTGCCTGAATGCTGGGGCCGGCGAGCTTCGCGTATTCCGCAAGTGCATCAGTGTTGTTGATCTCTCGGTAGGCATTGATCCAATAGGCTTTCGGCATGGCGTGATCTCCTGATTGACGAACGATCGGCAGAATCCATCAACCCGACACGGTTGGCAAGACCCCGCCTTCAAAACGTGGCGAGAACCCGCTTCCGAAGCGCGTCCGACACCTGCGGGCGCACGCCGAACCAGGCTTCGAAGGCAGGAACCGCCTGGTGCAGCAGCATGCCCAACCCGTTGACAACGGTGTTGCCGCGCAAGCGGGCTTGAGCAAGGAGTGGTGTCTCGAGCGGCACATAAATCAGATCACTCACCAGGGCTTGCCGCGGAAGCGCATCAAGGTTCAACTCAAGCGCAGGCTGGCCGTACATGCCCTGATTGGTTGAGTTGACCAGGAGCGCTGCGCCCTCAAGGGCGTGGTGTCGCTGTGTCCAGTCGTGCACCTGCACCCTGATGCGATCGATGTCGGCCAGCTGCTCGGCTTTGTCGCGCGTACGGTTGATCAGCCGGATCTCATGCACCCCCTGCTCGAGCAGCGCGCACACCACCGCCCGGGCTGCGCCCCCCGCGCCCAGGACCACGGCGGGGCCATCGACCGCCTGCCAATGGGGTCGTTCATCGCGAAGGCTTTGTATGAAACCCTCAGCATCAAAATTGAAACCGTGCAGCGAGCCGTTTTCCTGGACCACGATGCAGTTGATCGCGCCGATTCGTTGCGCAAGCGGGCTGAGGCTGTCCATCAAGCCCATCGCTGCGAGCTTGTGCGGCTGAGTAATGTTGCAGCCGGCAAGGCCTAGCGCGGAGAGGCCCCGGACGGCGTCTTCAACGCGATCGATGCGAACGGGAAAATGTCCGTAGGCGGCATTGAGGCCGTGTTCCTGAATCCAGTGGTTGTGGATGATCGGCGAGCGCGACTGCAGCACCGGCATTCCCATGACGCCCGCGAGCCGGAAGGGTTTGTTGTCTAGCATGTTGGAGATTGAAGTGTTGAGCTGATTACCGGGTGTCGGCTTCCTGCCGCGTGGATGATCTCATGACCTGCGGCCTCTGAGGCTCTGTGATGCGCGAGCAGGCTGCGCTACCATTCAGCCGACGTCGTCACTGAGCGTTTGCCATGCCAGCACCCATTACCTGCATCGAAGATCTTCGCCAACTGCACAAGCGCCGTGTGCCGAGAATGTTCTTCGACTATTGCGATTCAGGCTCCTGGACTGAAAGCACCTATCGCGCCAATGTCGATGACTTCTCGCCCATCAAGTTCCGTCAGCGGGTCGCGGTGAACATGGACGGCCGCAGCACGCGCAGCACGATGGTTGGGCAAGCGGTGGCCATGCCTGTGGCGCTCGCGCCAACCGGGCTCACTGGCATGCAGCACGCTGACGGCGAGATTCTGGCGGCGCGGGCAGCCGAACGTTTTGGCGTGCCGTTTACGCTGTCCACCATGAGCATCTGCTCCATCGAAGATATTGCCGCTCACACCACGCAGCCGTTCTGGTTTCAGTTGTATGTCATGCGCGACCGCGACTTCATTTCGCGCCTGATTGAGCGGGCAAAGGCTGCAGGCTGCTCTGCGCTGGTGTTGACACTGGACCTTCAAATTCTGGGCCAGCGCCACAAAGACATCAAGAATGGTCTGTCGGCGCCTCCAAAGCTGACGCTGCCTAATATTTTGAACATGATGACCAGGCCGCGCTGGTGCCTGGGCATGCTGGGCACCACGCGACGTCAGTTCGGCAACATCGTGGGACATGTCAAAGGTGTGGAAGACATGTCGTCGCTGGGCGCATGGACCAGTCAACAGTTTGATGCCACGCTTAACTGGAACGATGTTGAGTGGATCAAGCAGCAGTGGGGCGGCAAGCTTATCCTGAAAGGCATCATGGAGCCGATTGACGCGCGTCATGCGGTCGACAGCGGCGCGGATGCCCTCATCGTTTCCAACCACGGGGGGCGTCAGCTTGATGGCGCACTCTCCTCGGTCAAGGCGCTGCCGGCAATCGTCGACGCGGTCGGCGACCGCATTGAGGTCTGGCTCGATAGCGGAATCCGATCGGGTCAGGATGTGTTGCGCTCGGTCGCACTGGGCGCACGCGGAACGATGATCGGCCGGGCATTTCTCTATGGCCTGGGCGCGATGGGCGAGGCGGGCGTCACCAAAACGCTGGAAATCATCCAGCGCGAGCTCGAAATCACCATGGCGTTCTGCGGTCACACCGATATCACCCAGGTCAATCGCGACATTCTGGTCCCCGGAACCTGGTAATTCCTGGTGTGAGCCGTCTGAAGGCAGAGAGCCCTCGGGGTTCGGGTAGGTGATTCGGCGCTCCCGAGTAGAATCCGCGCGGTTTGCCGACCAACCTGTCTCTCGGAGTCACCCCATGGCGACGCGCCAGTCGTCCGGTGCAGCCCTCTATAGCGAATCGTCGATTCGGGTTCTGAAAGGACTCGAGCCGGTCCGCAGTCGACCGGGCATGTACACCCGGACCGATAACCCGCTGCATATTGTTCAGGAAGTGATCGACAACGCTGCCGACGAAGCGCTTGCCGGCTTTTGTCGCAGCATTGATGTCACGCTGCACACGGATGGCAGCGTGACGGTTGACGATGACGGTCGTGGCATTCCGGTCGGGCCGCACCCCGAAGAGAAAGCGCCCGTGGTCGAAATCGTGTTCACCCGGTTGCATGCGGGAGGCAAGTTCGAGAAAGCCGGCGGTGCGGGGGCATACAGCTTTTCCGGCGGCCTGCATGGCGTGGGCGTGTCGGTGACCAATGCGTTGTCGCGTCGTCTCGAAGTCACCGTGTGGCGCGAAGGTGGTCTTCATCAGATGGTGTTTGAAGGCGGCGAACCGCGCGGTGGGCTGAAATCGCAGCCGGCGGGTCGGGGCGATCGCAAAAGCGGTACCCGGGTGCGATGCTGGCCTGACCCCAAGTATTTCGATAGCGCCCAGATCCCGTCCGCCGAGTTGCTGCAACTGCTTCGTTCCAAGGCCGTGTTGCTGGCTGGGCTCAAGGTGTCGCTTACCGACGAGAAAAGCGGTCGGGTTCAATCCTGGCATTACGAGCAGGGGCTTCGCTCTTATCTCGACGAAGCCTTGACCGCGGGTGGCGCCAGTGCGCCGCTGATTCCGCCTTTCGAGGGCGATCAGTCGGTGGGCAATGGACACGATACGTTCGCGGAGGGCGAGGGTGCCCAGTGGCTGGTGGTGTGGACCGAAGAAGGTCCGCTGATCCGCGAAAGCTATGTCAACCTCATTCCGACAACCGCCGGCGGCACCCATGAATCGGGGCTGCGAGATGGCCTGTTCACGGCTGTCAAGGGCTTCATCGAATTGCACGGCCTCATGCCAAAGGGCGTGAAACTGCTTCCTGAAGACGTGTTCGCGCGCGCAAGCTTCGTGCTGTCAGCGAAGGTGTTGGACCCTCAGTTTCAGGGGCAGATCAAGGAACGTCTCAATTCACGCGATGCGCTTCGGCTGGTGTCGTCGCTATCGCGCCCGCCGTTTGAGCTGTGGCTGAACGAACACGTGGAGCACGGTCGCAAGCTTGCCGAGCTGGTGATTCGACAGGCGCAGGCCCGAAGCCGCGCAACCCAGAAGGTGGAGAAGCGTAAGAGCTCGGGCGTGGCGGTGTTGCCTGGCAAGCTGACCGACTGCGAATCCACGGACCTGACCCGCAATGAAATATTTCTGGTTGAGGGTGATTCGGCTGGCGGCTCGGCCAAGATGGGCCGAGACAAAGAGTTTCAGGCGATTCTTCCGCTACGCGGCAAGGTATTGAATGCCTGGGAAACCGATCGCGACCGTCTGTTTGCAAACAACGAGATACACGATATTTCAGTGGCGATCGGCGTTGACCCGCATGGCCCCGATGATGCGCTCGACCTGACGACGCTGCGCTATGGGCGAATCTGCATCTTGTCTGACGCTGATGTCGATGGCTCCCATATCCAGGTGCTGCTGCTCACGCTGTTTTATCGCCATTTTCCGCAGTTGGTTGAGCGAGGCCATGTGTGGGTGGCCCGCCCGCCGCTTTACCGCATTGACGTGCCCGCCCAGGGCAAGCGGCCCATGCGGAAGGTGTACTGCCTGGACGATGGCGAGCTTCGCCACGTCGAGGACAAGCTCAGGAAGGAGGGCATACGGGATGGTTCCTGGACGATCTCGCGCTTCAAGGGCCTGGGCGAGATGAGCGCGGAGCAATTGTGGGAGACCACCATGAACCCCGAAACCCGTCGGCTGTTACGCGTCTCGCTGGGAAGCTTTGATCGCGCCGCCACCACCGAGCGGTTCACGATGTTGATGGGCAAGAGCGAGGCCCAGGCGCGGCGCAGTTGGCTGGAGACGCATGGCCACGAGGTTGAGGCCGATATCTGAGCATCTGACAACCATGAGTAATCAGCAGGACCTATTCAACGCCGGAGGCGATCGCGGCAGCGACGAAGGCGACAGCCTTACGCTGGCCAACTTTGCCGAGCGCGCGTACCTTGAGTATGCGGTGTCGGTCGTCAAAGGCCGCGCGCTGCCCGATGTGTGTGATGGTCAGAAGCCGGTTCAGCGTCGCATTCTGTTTGCGATGGAGCGGATGGGGCTGGCCCCTGGGGCGAAGCCGGTCAAATCGGCGCGCGTGGTGGGCGATGTCCTGGGGCGCTTTCATCCGCACGGCGATGTTGCGGCCTACGAGGCGCTGGTGCGGATGGCGCAAAGCTTTTCGCTTCGCTACCCATTGGTGGATGGACAGGGCAACTTCGGCTCGCGCGACGGCGACGGCGCCGCGGCCATGCGCTACACCGAAGCGCGTCTGACGCCGTATTCGCGTTTGCTGCTCGATGAAATTGACGAGGCAACCGTCGATTTCATGCCCAACTACGACGGTTCGGCCGAGGAACCCCGGCAGCTTCCCGCCAGGCTCCCCATGGTGCTGCTAAACGGCGCCTCGGGTATCGCAGTGGGGCTTGCCACCGAGATTCCCCCTCACAACCTTCGCGAGGTCGCGGCTGCGGCTGCCGCGATGGTCCGCGAACCCGAACTCTCGCTGGATCAGCTGATGCAGCACCTGCCCGGGCCCGATTTTCCAGGGGGCGCTCAGATCATCTCGGCCCCCTCGGACATCCGAGAGGTGTACGCAAGCGGCAGGGGCTCGATCAAGCTTCGCGCGCGTCACACGATCGAGGAACTCGCCCGCGGGCAGTGGCAGCTGGTGGTCACCGAACTGCCGCACGGTGTGTCATCGCAGCGCGTGCTCGAAGAGATCGAGGACCTCACCAATCCGAAAATAAAGGTGGGGCGCAAGGCACTGACCCCCGAGCAGCAGCAGCTTCGTCAGACGGTGCTTGCGGTTCTTGATGGTGTTCGCGACGAATCGGGTAAGGACGCGCCGGTGCGACTGGTGTTTGAGCCGCGATCGTCTCGGATCGAGCAGCAGGAGCTGCTCAGCGTACTGCTGGCGCACACCAGTCTCGAGACCAACACGTCGGTCAACCTGGTGTCGGTCGGGATCGACGGTCGGCCCTGCCAGAAATCATTGCTGCAGATGCTGCGCGAGTGGGCACAGTTTCGGGTCGACACCGTTACACGGCGAACCCGCCATCGCCTCGCGAAGGTTGATGACCGGATTCATATTCTCGAGGGGCGCCTGGCGGTGCTGCTCGATATCGATCGTGTCATTCGGATCATTCGCGAATCCGATGACCCCAAGGCCGCGCTGATCGACAATTTTCGCCTGACCGATCGGCAAGCCGAGGATGTGCTCGAGATCCGCCTGCGTCAGCTGGCGCGCCTGGAGGGAATTCGCATCGAGCAGGAGCTCGCAGGGCTCAGGAAAGAGAAGACTTCGCTTGAGGCGCTGCTGGCCACGCCGGCGGCCATGCGTCGGCAGGTGGTTCGCGAGATCGAAGCCGATGCAAAGCAATATGGCGATGAACGTCGCACGTTGATTGAAGAGGCGCAGCGAACCACCGCAGAGATTCGAATTGCCGAGGAGCCGGTCACGGTGATCGTTTCCGAACGCGGATGGGTTCGCTCCCGCCAGGGGCACGGCCATGACTGGTCGCAGTTCACGTTCAAATCGGGCGATACCCTGCTTGGCGCGTACGAGGTGATGACCACCGACCAGTTATTCGCGTTGGGCAGTACCGGGCGTGTGTTTTCGGTTCCGGTGTCGCAGTTGCCCTCGGCGCGGGGCGATGGTGCGCCGATTACATCGCTGGTTCAGCCCGAGGCGGGTACCCGAATCGACCATGTGTTTGCTGCGCGGCAGGATGCAAGCGTATTGCTTGCCACGCGACAAGGCAATGGATTCATCTGCGAGGCAGGCGACTTGATCGGACGTACCCGTCAGGGTAAGGCTTTCCTTACGCTCGATGACGACGACACGCCGATACGCCCTGCAGTGTTTTTCCCTGGGCATGACACGGTGCTGTGTGTATCGGCTGAAGGAAAGGCCCTGAGCTTTCCCCTTGCCGATGCGAAGGTGCTTCGCAGCGGCGGTCGCGGTGTCATTCTGATGAGCCTCGAGCCCAAGGGGGCGCTCGCATCGGTCGTTGTGTGCGGCAGCGCAGGCGCGCTGCTCGAGGGCGTCGGCCGTGGCGCAAAGCCTATCGTCCGGCCGCTGTCGCGCGCGCAGATCAACGCCTGGTCTGGTGCGCGCGCGCGCAAAGGCACACTGATCGAACCTCGGGTTCGTGATGCGAAGCTTAGCCTGCCGCGTCCGCAACCAACGCCCTCGGGCTGACCCAGTCTGAGGCTTCGCTGATGCGCCTGATCCGAGCGCTGGCACCTCACAGTGCGATAGTCGCGTTGGTGATGTTGGCCAGCGGCTGCAGTACGGTGAACCCCTATTACGACTCCGCCAAGCCCCATCACACGCCCAGTGGCTTTCGCAACAACGACGGCCCGCCAGGCGGCAAGCCGATCTCGGATCTGGTTCGCTGGTATGCCGAGCGAACCCGTGATGGACTACCCAAGGCGCCTTCCACGCATGTCAATGGCTACCAGTTTCCGCTGGTTCGGCCCGACCTTGACTGGTTGAAGGCCAACCGCGCTGAGCCCAGCATTACCTGGATTGGTCATGCCACGCTGCTGGTTCAGATTGCGGGCGTCAACATTCTGACCGACCCGCATTTCTCTGAGCGTGCATTCGCAGTGCAGTGGCTTGGGCCCCGGCGCCGGGTGCCGCTGACGGTCAAGCTCGATGAGCTGCCGCGAATCGATCTGGTGGTCATTTCACACTCGCACTACGATCATCTCGATCGGGAGTCGGTGCTGGCGCTCAACCGGCAGGCGGGGGGACCGCCGCTGTTTTTGGTGCCGCTGGGAATCGAGCGCTGGCTGGCCGAACAGGGCATCACCCACACCCGTGCGCTTGACTGGTGGGACCTTGAGCAGTTCGCCGGGCTGGACGTTCATTTCGTGCCTGCCCAGCACTGGAACTCGCGAACACCCTTCGATCGGAATCGCACGCTGTGGGGCGGTTGGGTCATTCGAACCAGTCGCTTCTCGTTTTATTTTGCCGGTGACACCGGATACTCCAGTGACTTTCGAGCGATTGGCGAGCGCTTTGGTGGGTTCGATGTGGCGGCGATTCCGGTAGGCGCGTATCTGCCACGCTGGTTCATGAACGATCAACACGTCGACCCCGATCAAGCCGTTCAAATCCATCTCGATGTGAAGTCGCGTTGGTCGATCGGGATTCACTGGGGAAGTTTTGAGCTGACCGACGAGCCGCTCGATGCCCCGATTGGCGAACTCGCCGAGGCCCGACGCCGATACGGCATTTCCGACGACGCATTCACCCTGCTTCGCCACGGCGAAACCCGACGGCTGGGCAATATTCAAACGAAAACCGGGCCCGCAGCGGGCGGGCAATGAGGATCATCATGACTGACGAAGCACCGGTGGTATTTGAAGAGTGGCCGACGGGAGGCGGGCGAAAGGTCGGTGTCGCACGCCTGAATCGTCCCCGCCAGCTCAACGCGATTACGCTCAGAATGTGTGAGCTGCTTCGAGATCGGCTGCGCGAATGGGCCTCGGATGAGGACGTCGTTGCGGTCTGGTTGGAGGGCGCCGGTGACAAGGGCTTCTCGGCTGGCGGCGATGTTGCCGAGGTGATCCGACAGGTTCGCGCAGGCGGGCCCCGCCGCTTTGTTTACGGCGATTCGTTCTTCGAGGTTGAGTACCAGCTCGACCGCATGATCCACGAGTATCCGAAGCCTCTGATCGGCTGGATTCATGGGGTGTGCATGGGCGGTGGTCTGGGTCTGGTGGCAGGCGCCTCCACCAGAATCGTCACGGAGCAGGCCAGGCTTGCCATGCCCGAGATCCACATCGGATTGTTTCCGGATGTGGGCGGGGGCTACTTTCTCAATCGGGTACCCGGACACGCGGGAATCGTGATGGCCCTCACCGGGCTCACCATCAACGAAGCCGATGCGATCGTTGCCGGTCTCGCCGATGCCTTCGTCGCGCGCGAGCTGCGCGACGAGCTCATCAGTCAGCTCTGCGCGCTGCCGTGGACCGGCTCCGGGGCTACCGATCAGACGGCGGTTTCCAGGCTGGCCGCATCATTTCATCGGCGCTGCAAGGCCGGGATGCCGGGCTCAAACTTGCAGGCCTATGCTGACGCACTGCGGTTTATTGGCCAGCAGCCGGATGCAGGGGGCATGCGCGATGCGCTGCAGCTTGCCGCCAATGAGGATCCCTGGTTCGAGGCCCCCGCGCGAAGTCTGGCTCAGGGCTCGCCAACCGGGGCGATCGTCAGCTTCGAATATCTTCAGCGCTGCAGGCGTCTTTCCCTGCCAGAGGTGCTTGAGCTGGACCTGGTGCTCGCGCGCCAGTTCCAGCGTCACCATGATTTTTCAGAGGGCGTTCGGGCATTGCTGATTGATAAGGATCGCAAGCCCGTCTGGTCACCGACCCGGCTTGACGAGGTTTCCGCCGAGCTGGTGGCCGCCCATTTTTCGCCGCTGGCAGGGCGCTGACAGCGCGTGCGCATGGCTTGAAATCTCTTGGGGTCGCCCCAAGATCCGCGACGTTTAGTTAGATCGGAGTTCCCATGGGTGCTATCAAAGAAACACTCGGCTTTCAGACCGAAGTCTCCCAGCTCTTGAAGCTGATGATCCACTCGTTGTACAGCAACCGCGAGATTTTCCTTCGTGAGCTGATCTCCAACGCCTCGGATGCCTGCGACAAGCTCAGGTTTGAAGCGTTGGCGCAGGCCGATCTGATGGAGGGCGGCGCTGACCTCGAGATCAAGGTTGACTTCGACAAGGCGGCCCGCACGATCACCCTCTCCGACAACGGCATCGGGATGAGCCGCGAGGAGGCAATCGACCATCTGGGAACCATCGCGCGTTCAGGCACGAAAGAGTTTTTTGGCAAGCTTTCTGGCGATCAGGCCCGCGATTCGCAGCTGATCGGGCAGTTCGGGGTCGGCTTTTATTCAGCGTTCATTGTGGCCGACAAGGTCACGGTCGAGTCGCGCCGCGCGGGCCAGTCTCCCGCAGCCGGTGTGCGCTGGGAATCCGATGGCAGCGGTGGATTCACCGTGGAAACGATTGAACGGGCTCAGCGCGGGACCGACATCATCCTGCATTTGCGGCCGAATCCCGAGGGGGACGACGGCGAGCGCTTTGACGATCTGTTGTCCGGCTGGAAGCTTCGCTCCATCGTCCGCAAGTATTCGGATCACGTGTCGCTTCCCATCCAGATGCGCAAGGAATCCTGGGATAACGACGCCAAAGAGCAGAAGCTTGGCGACGAGTGGGAAACGGTCAATCAGGCCAGCGCCCTCTGGGCCCGAGCAAAGTCCGATATCACCGAAGAGCAGTACAAAACATTTTTTGAACATCTGGCCCCGGGGGGTGGTGAACCCATAACCTGGACCCATAACCGGGTGGAAGGCCGCACCGAGTACACGCAGCTTCTTTATCTGCCGGCTAAGGCACCCTACGATTTGTGGGACAGGCAGCAGCGCCGCGGCATCAAGCTGTATGTTCGGCGAGTGTTCATCATGGATGACGCCGAACAGCTGATGCCGGTGTACCTTCGATTCGTGAAGGGCGTAATCGACTCCGCCGATCTGCCACTGAACGTATCGCGTGAAATCCTGCAGGAAAGCCGTGACGTTCGGGCGATTCGCGAGGGCAGCACCAAGCGTGTGCTGTCGATGCTGGAAGACCTGGCCACCAACGACGCATCGCGCTACGTAAGCTTTTGGACTGAATTTGGGCAGGTGCTGAAGGAAGGCATCGGCGAAGACTTCGGTAACAAAGATCGAATTGCCAAGCTGCTCCGCTTCGCATCCAGTGCTTCAGATTCAAATGATCAGGCCGTCTCGTTTACCGATTACATCGGTCGCATGAAATCTGGCCAGAAGGCCATCTACTACGTTACCGCTGACACACCGGCGGCCGCGCGCAGCAGTCCGCACCTCGAAGTGTTTCGCAAGAAAGGGGTTGAGGTGCTCCTGCTTACCGATCGAGTCGACGAGTGGATGCTGTCATTCCTCTCTGAACATGATGGAAAGGAACTCATCTCCATCGCGCGGGGCGGGCTTGATCTCGGTGAGTTGGCGGATGAGGCAGAGAAGAAGGAAACCGAAGCCCGCGCAGATGAATGGAAAGATGTGCTGGAGAAGCTTCGCGAGGCGTTGGGCGAGCGGGTCAAAGAGGTCAGGGTATCGTCACGCCTCACGGACTCAGCCAGCTGCCTGGTCTCAGACGAGGGGGACATCAGCGGTCATCTCGAGCGGCTGTTGAAGCAGGCAGGTCAGGCCGCTCCGGCTCGGAAGCCCATCCTTGAAATCAACACCACGCATCCGCTGGTTGCGCCGCTCAAGACCGATCCCAGCCGCTGTGCCCGGTGGGCACCCCTGCTGTTCGATCAGGCGGTGCTCGCAGAAGGAGGTCAGCTTGAAGACCCGGCTGGCTTCGTTCGGCGCTTGAATGAGATGCTGGTGGGGATGTCACTCCGGTGAGCCGGCGCAATGCCACTTCCTGACGAGCCCGACATCACCCTGTCCGAGCAGGACGGCGTTCGCTACCTGCATTTCGGGACAGAGTGGGTACAGGGTGCCATGCGACTCGATGAACCCGATGTCATCGAAATCGAATACGTGCGTCAGATGATGGCCTGGCTTCTCTTTCTTCGAAGCGCGCAAACGGTGCTGCAGCTGGGGTTGGGGGCGGGTGCGCTGACCCGTTTCTGCCATCGCCAGCTGCCCGATGCAAAGGTCACGGTGGTGGATGCCAGCGCTCGCGTCATTGAGGCCTGTCGGCGATGGTTTCGCCTGCCGGTTAACGATAGCCGTCTGCAGGTGCTGCATGCCGAGGCGGGTGCCTATCTGAAGCGCCTGGAGCCGCAGAGCATTGGCGTCATCCAGTGCGACCTCTACGATGCCGAAGCTCGCGGCCCGATACTTGATTCCTTGAGCTTTTATCAGGATTGCTATCGCGCGCTGCGCGATCCGGGCGTGCTGGTGGTCAATCTGTTTGGCTCATCGCGTCCTGCGTTTGAGCGTAGTGCCGCAAGAATCGATCAGGCCTTTGAAGGCCGCGTGCTGGAGTTACCGCAGACCATCGCCGGCAACATTGTGCTGCTGGCGTTTCGGGGCCCTTCCTTTGCAGCGCGTTGGTCGTTGCTTGAGGAACGGGCAAGCGTGCTTCAGCAAACCCTGGGACTGGACGCGCCCGATTGGATTCGCGGATTGCGGCGCCGCGCGGCGCCGGGATCGGCCATGCTGAGGGTGGGAATCGGGGCGCGCTAGCCAGGCAAACCCGGCCATGCACTCGCTCTGCTATTTGGACAGCTCGCGCATTGCGCGTTCGAGCCCCTGCAGCGTCACCGAGTACATACGGTTGTGCATGATCTGACGAATGACGCCGATCGACTGCCGGTACTCCCAAACGCCCTCGGGTTCAGGATTCAGCCAGGCGAACTTTGGAAAACGCTCAACCAGTCTGCGCAGCCACACCGCGCCGGGTTCCTCGTTGTTGTACTCGACTGAGCCGCCCGGCTGCAGGATTTCGTAGGGGCTCATCGTGGCGTCGCCGACGATGATCAGACGGTAGTCCTGGTTGTACTTTCTGAGAATGTCCCACGTGGGAAATCGCTCGGCATGTCGGCGCCGATTGTTCTTCCAGACGAAGTCATAGACGCAGTTGTGAAAGTAATAGAACTCGAGATGCTTGAATTCGGCTCTGGCTGCCGAAAATAATTCTTCGGTCTGGCGAATGTGGTCGTCCATGGTGCCGCCCACGTCGAGCAACATGAGCACCTTGATGGTGTTGTGCCGCTCGGGCACCATCCGAATATCGAGATAGCCGGCGTTGCGAGCAGTCGATGCAATGGTGTCATCGAGGTCAAGCTCTTCTTCTGCCCCTTCCCGCGCAAACTTACGCAAACGCCGAAGCGCAACCTTGATGTTTCGCGTGCCAAGCTCAACTTCGTCGTCGTAATCGCGATAAGCGCGCTGCTCCCAAACCTTCACCGCAGTGCGGTTGCCAGCCGAGGGCCCACCGATGCGAATGCCTTCCGGATTGAACCCACCGTTTCCAAAAGGTGAGGTGCCGTTGGTGCCAATCCACTTGTTGCCGCCCTCGTGTCGCCCCTTCTGTTCTTCAAGCAGCTCTTTGATTCGCTCGAGCAGTTTGTCCAGCCCGCCCATCGCCTCGATAGCGGCCTTTTCCTCAGGGGTGAACTCGCGCTGCAGCTTACGCCGCAGCCAGTCGAGCGGCAGATTCAGGTCAATGCTAGGGATAGCCTGAACGCCCTTGAAGTAGGCGCCAAAAGCCTTGTCGAATTTGTCGAAGTTGCGCTCATCCTTGACCAGTGTTGCCCGCGACAGCACGTAAAAATCATCGATCGACTGGCCGATGACGCCCTTGGCCAGGGCCTCGACCAGCATCAGATATTCTTTGATCGAAACGGGCAGCTTCGAGTTCTTCAGGTGCAGGAAGAAGTCGATCAGCATGGTGGACGCCTCCGATAAGCGGGCAAGGCAGGTGGCTCAGCGGTTGTGTCGAGCCATGAAGATCAGGCGTTCAAACAGATGCACGTCCTGCTCGTTTTTGAGGAGCGCGCCATGCAGCGGCGGAATGATCGCCTTGTTGTCGGGCGAGCGAAGTGCTTCCGGTGGAATATCTTCGGCAAGAAGCAGCTTCAGCCAGTCGAGCAGTTCTGACGTGGAGGGCTTTTTCTTCAGGCCAGGCAGGTCGCGAATCTGGAAGAAGGCCTCCAGTGCCTGAGACAGCAACTGCTTCTTGATGTCGGGATAGTGAACGTCGACGATTCGCTGCATGGTGTCGCGATCGGGGAACTTGATGTAGTGGAAAAAGCAGCGCCGCAGAAAAGCGTCAGGCAGCTCTTTTTCATTGTTCGACGTAATCACGACCACCGGTCGATGGCGGGCGCGGATCAGCTGCCGTGTTTCGTAGACGTAGAACTCCATGCGATCAATTTCACGGAGCAGGTCGTTGGGAAACTCGATGTCGGCCTTGTCGATTTCATCAATCAGCAGCACCACGGGCTGGTCTGCCTCAAACGCCTGCCACAGCACGCCGCGGACAATGTAGTTGTGGATGTCCTTGACGCGCTCGTCGCCAAGTTGAGAGTCGCGCAGTCGGGACACTGCATCGTACTCGTACAGGCCCTGCTGAGCTTTGGTGGTTGATTTGATGTGCCACTGAAGGAGCGGCATGTTCAGGCCCCGCGCAACCTCCTCGGCGAGCATGGTTTTACCGGTGCCGGGCTCGCCTTTAATCAGCAGGGGCCGCTGCAACGTGATCGCTGCGTTAACCGCGAGGTTCAGATCGTCGGTGGCGACATAGCTGTCGGTGCCTTGAAAGCGCATGGAGATTTCCGAAATAGGCCAAAGGCGGCAGTATAAAGCGCAGGGTGGGGCTGCGGCGTTGTAACTTGGCTCGGCCTGCCCGCTCGGCTAGAATGCGAGAGCTGAAGAAACCGGAGGTTCCGGCCGCCCGTGGGGGCATGTCGGACGGCTTCAAACAACGTCAGGGATCATGATCAAAAAAGCACTGATTTCGGCTGCGCTTGTCGCGCTGCCGCTCGCCAGCCAGGCCCAGGGTGCCGCGCCGAAAGGTGATGCCGCCGCCGGCGCCAAAAAAGTGTCAATGTGCATCGGCTGCCATGCGATACCCGGCTACAAAGCGTCGTTCCCCAATGTGTACAGCGTGCC
The DNA here is from genome assembly GCA_016868375.1 of Betaproteobacteria bacterium. Classification (GTDB taxonomy): domain Bacteria; phylum Pseudomonadota; class Gammaproteobacteria; order Burkholderiales; family Burkholderiaceae_E; genus SYIM01. Next base: position 20,649 of record VGHA01000028.1, read on the forward strand.
CATGATTTCTGGGCAAACGGCAGGGTATCTTGCCGCCGCGCTGGAGCAGTACAGAAAGGGCGACCGTAGTCACCCCACCATGCGTGCCATTGCAGCAAGTCTGTCCGACCAGGACATCGTCGACCTTGCCGCGTACTACGCGGCTCGGTAGCGGGCGCCGGCGGTAACGGACCTTACCCGCTTTCGGGACAGACTTGTGGGCGATCAAATCAGGAGAAAGAACATGCGAGTAATGCCAGGGCAGTGGCTGGCGATTGCGATGCTGGCGGCGCTGGGGGCATCCCCGGTTCTGGCGGGCGATGTGGCCAAAGGGCGTGAGAAGGCGGACCAGGTGTGCGCGGCATGCCACGGCAAGGATGGCAACACGCCAATCGATCCGTCATACCCCAAGCTGGCTGGGCAGCACGGTGACTACCTTGTGCGCGCTCTGCTTGATTACAAGAGCGAGCAGCGTAAAAACGCGATCATGGTGGCGCAGGCCAAGGGGCTATCGCGTGCTGACATCGATAATCTGTCGGCGTTCTACGCCAGCCTCCCCGGAACGCTCTCGCACAAGCGCTGAGCCATGCTGCCGGCGCCGTGCGCGGTTTGCGCGCGGTTTAGCGTATTCAGCGCCTGAAGCGTCGTCACCGGTTCTTTTGAGCCATGCGGCCAGTGCCTGGTTGTCGAGTCGTCGCAGCCGCAGCATGAAGTCTGGTTCCCAGCTGCGAACGGCCACCAGCAGGCTCATCGGGTGTCGACGCACCAGGGGCAGGACAGCGTCGGACGCATGAGAGTCCGAGTACTCGCGGGCCAGTTCCTCGACGCGCCGCATCAGTGTCAGCCTTCGTTCGTTGCTCAGACGCACGTTGATCACCCCAATCGATTCGCCAGGACCATCGAACGCATGGTTTAGGAAATCGTCGGCATGCGCTCGGAAGTGGCGGACGATGGGCCCGTTTCGCAGCCACCGGAAGGTGCGCGACAGCCGGAGTCGATAAAAGTTGTTGGGATGCAGCGTCAGAAAGCCCATCCGATCGAGCGTAAGCAGCGCTCTGACCGCCGCCGCAGGATTGATTCGATAGATCGTGGTGATCTGCTCAATCTCGAGCTGATGCAGTGCGCACACTGCGACCGTAAACAGAGTCGGGTCGGCGACAATGGCTGCTTCCTGCTCTGCGGTGAGCGCCTGCAGCTCGGCTCGCGCGATGCACGCGTCGCGAACGACCTCGCCAAGATCATCATCGAGAACCTCGAGGATCCGATCGAGTCGTCGCAGGTCAAAGTTTCGCTGGGCGAACATTCGTTTGACCGAGGCCTCCGAGCAGGGAATCAGTCTGGCGAGCATTGCATAGCTGATTCCGCGCGCGCGCAGCCGTCGCTTGAGGGATTCGACCAAAGCGTCGCTGGGTTTTGTCATTGGAAGCTCCCTGTGTGGTGGGCCGGCATGATTCGAACCAGGAGTGGGTTCGAGCGGCCATCAAAGAGCTTACGGTGTCTGGCGTGTCGCGGTTCTTACCTTTGACCTAGAGCCGCTGGCAGGCCCGACCCGGGAATGCTCTTAACAGAGCGAGCGCATGGGTATGCAGTTGACCCAGCCACCTTTTGGCACGCTTTCGCTCTGGTGCTCGAGCACCACCAGGCAGTCGGCGCGAGACATGGAGCTGAGCACTGCGGATCCCTGGTTCTCCATCAGCGTGACAAGCGGCATACCGTCGTGGTCAAGGCTGAGCATTGCGCGCTGATACTCAGTACGGCCCGCGCGCTTTCGGATGGGCGCTGCAGCCCGTGCCCGCAGCACGGTCGGCGGCGAGGGCTGACCCCCGGCCAGGGTAGTCAAGGCATCGCGAACCAGGAATAAAAACGTGACCATGACAGCGACCGGATTACCCGGCAATCCAAAATACAGGGCATTGCCAATTCGTCCAAAAGCAAGGGGTCGACCGGGTCGCATTGCGATTTTCCAGAAGTCCACCTGTCCGAGCCGCTGCATCACAGCGCGTGTGTGGTCGGCCTCGCCCACCGATACGCCTGCCGACGAAATGATTGCATCGGCACTGCGGCTTGCCGCAACAATTGTCTGCTCGAGTGAATCTGAGTTGTCGCGAACGATCCCCATGTCGATCAGTTCAACCCCCATGGCTTCCAGCAGCGCCCTTAGCGTGCTTCGGTTGCTGTCGTAGATCATGCCCTGGGGCAGTGGCTGTCCGGGCGGGCAGAGCTCATCGCCCGTAGACAGGATGGCGACTCTTAGTTTCCGAATGACGAACACCTCATCGATTCCGAGCGAGGCGATCAGGCCGCATTCGGCAGCACCCAGGCGTTGACCCGCGGCAAGCGCTGGCGATCCCGATCGAAGGTCTTCGCCCTTCAGCCTGAGATTCTGGCCGGCCTGTTGGCCGTGAGGAATTCGCACCCGCTGACCGTCGGTGATGACGAATTCCTGCGCAACCACAGTATCGTGGCCCGCTGGCATGACGGCACCGGTCATGACGCGCACAGCCTGACCCGCGGCGGGAACGCCCTCGAACGCTCGTCCCGCGAGGGCTTGTCCGACAATGTTCAGCCAGGTATCGCCCTGCGGCGCGAGATCGGTGGCTGCCAGGGAGTAACCGTCCATCGCGGCGTTGTCGTGCGCCGGCACATCAAGGCCTGAGATCAGGTCGCGAGCGAGTATCCGCCCACGGGCCTGATCCAGGGGCACGCGCTCGGCATCATGAAGTGGCTTGACCAGCTCAGCGATTCGCGCTTTCGCGTCGTGAAGCGGGAGCGCGTCCGGATCAAACGGTGGCGGCTTGGGTGTTTGCGCAGCGACTGGTGGCGGTGATGGGATGGATTCCGGTTCGCGACTCATTGCGATCGCTCCAGATGGTTCAGTTCATCGGCGGTGTTGACGTTCACAAAAGCGGCCTCGTCCTCAAATTCAGCCTCGACCCACTGTCCTTGTGCAAGCCAGCTCTCAATTCGGCGGCCACCCGTTCGAACGAACGATTCGAGTTCACCAGCCAGCGATCGATGGATGAGTGCAATCACAGGATGGCGCTGCCCGGCGCATATCACCGACACCCGATCGGCGCTCGACTGCATCTGGGCGTGCACGAGTCTGGCAACGAGATCATGCGGAAGACGCGGCGTATCACACGGAACGCTAAGCAGCCAGGGCGTGTTAATGCAAGCCAACGCCGCGTGGATACCGGCGAGCGGCCCCGGTCGGTCGGCGATCTGGTCTGCGACCACCGGCAGACCCAATGCTTTCAGGTCTGCCTGGTGGGGGTCTGCGTTGATGATGATCGAACTGACCTGTGCCTGGATGCGTTCGATGACGTGGGCAATCATCGGCCGGCCATGAACCTGCACCATGGCTTTGTTGATGCCTCGACCGTCTGAACTCATCCGGCGCCCCAATCCACCGGCAAGAACCACCGCCGTGATCTGCGCCTTGGACAGTATGTTTGCCGGCATGGCACCGACCATGGTCAGCCGCCGATGTACGACATCTCGATACGACGCAGGCCCGCCGTGGCATCCGACCGAATTTCCGAGTAACGGTCGCTGCGCTGGTTCCACAGGTTAGCAATGGCAGCGCTGATTTGATCGTCGGAGTAGTTGCCGCGAAGCAGCGTGCGCAAATCATGTCCCTCGGTTGCGAACAGGCAGGTGTACAGACGGCCTTCGGTGGATACGCGCGCACGGGTGCACTCGGCACAGAACGGGCGAGTGACCGATGAGATCACGCCAACTTCGCCTGCACCATCCTGATAGCGCCAACGCTCAGCGACCTCGCCGCCGTAGTTGGGGTCGATAGGCGCAAGCGGAAATACAGCGTTGATCCGTTGAATGACATCGCCCGATGGCAGCACTTCGTCCATCTTCCATCCATTGGATGCGCCGACATCCATGAATTCAATAAAACGAAGGATATGGCCGGTGCCTCGAAAATGCTTTGCCATGGGCAGAATCTGGCTGTCATTGACGCCCCGCCGAACAACCATGTTCACCTTGACTGGCAGCAAACCTTCAGCCGCTGCCGCGTCGATTCCTTCGAGTACATCGGCCACCGGAAAATCGACGTCATTCATTTGCCGGAAGATCGCATCGTCGATGGCATCGAGACTTACCGTGATGCGATGAAGCCCTGCCTTGCGCAGAGCCTTGGCCTTGCGCGCGAGAAGCGTTGCGTTGGTGGTTAAGGTCAGGTCGACGGGGACACCCTGAGGGGTGCGGAGCTCTGCGAGCATCCCGATCAGGGTTTCGATGCCTCGCCGCAGCAGCGGCTCGCCGCCAGTCAGGCGAATTTTTTCAACGCCATGCGCCACGAAGATTCTGGCGATACGTGTCAGCTCCTCAAAACTGAGCAATGAGGTCTGAGGGAGAAACGCGTAGTCGGTGCCAAACACCGACTTTGGCATGCAATAGGTGCAACGAAAGTTGCAGCGGTCGGTTACCGACAGTCGCAGATCGTGCAGCCGTCGTCCGCGCGTGTCCAGCAGCAACCCGGACGCGGGCGCCGCGTCCGCCGGTATGACGGGCGGACGCGTCGGGTAACGCGCTTCTGCAATCGGAATGATGCGTTCAGTCATTTGAGGGACGCCAAAACGCATGGATGGTATCCCCGGCATCTCCCAGGCGTAGCCATGCCCGCAGCCTGCTTGCAGGAATCACTGTCGTGTTTCAACCTGCTCCAGTGGTTCGTTGGCGACGACCCGACGCTGCGGACGCTTACGCGCCGGGCGTGGTGCAATCGGCTCAACAGCGGCTTCTGGCTGAGCAGATCCTGCTGCCGTTTCAACCCACTGCAAGCCCGCACGGTTGACGATTGCCTCGAGGTCCTCGCGCGCGGGGGCGGGCGGTGCTGCCGTAGCGGGCTCGACAGATTGAACTGGTGCCGCCATGGATTGCGGCTCGACAGAGGCTGGCTGCGCTTGCGGAACTGCGAGCGTCATCGTTGGTGCGGCCTGCTGAGGTATCTCGACCGACTCGGCTGGCGCTGGGCTCGGCGTCGCCACGGCTGCCGGCACCGCAGCCACGGCAGGAGCTTGCACCTGGGCTGGGGCTTCGTGCTGCGCAGGCTCGGCTGCCGCCGAAGGCGACGGCGCCGCCGATGAGGGCGAGGTCGTTGAGGGCGAGGTCGTTGAGGGCGAGGTCGTTGAGGGCGTCGCCTCGGTAGTGACCGTAGCAATCACGGCCGCGGCGGCGACCGGTACCGCAGCGACGCCTGCGCCCGCGGGACCAGTCGCGGTCGCCGCCGGCACGGCCGCAACGGCTGCCGAGCCAACCGGCGCCGTTGCAGCGGTTGTGCTTGACGGTGCGGCGACCGGTGACGCGGCCTGCGGTGCTGCGCCTGCATCCACCGAGACGCCGTCCGCTGACACACCTTGGCCTGCGCCCGCAGCGTCGGCTCCCTCGCCGCGATCGCGACGTCCGCCACGACGCCGGCGGCTCCGACGGCGGCCTTCACCATCACTCGATTCGTCGGCAGAGGGCGGAGCAGAGGCAGGCACGCCACCCTGAGCCAACTGCGGCGCCACCATGTTCGATGCGCCGCCAGTCGGCAGCGGAGCGCCTGTGGCATCCGGCGGAAGGTTGGCTGCGGCAGCCGCGACCGCCTGCTCGGCGGACGGGCGTACGACCTGCCGCTCGCGACGGCCGTCTCGATTGTCCTGCGAGTCGCGCTGATCCTGACCGTCGCGACGATCGCGCGTCTCGCGCGGTTCGCGTCCCTCGCCTCCTTCCGGCCGCTGATCCCGTCCGCCATCACGGCCATCGCGCCGATCGCGACCTTCGCGATTGTCCCGAGCCTCACGGCCTTCCCGAGCCTCGCGACCTTCGCGCTGGTCGCGACCTTCCCGACTCTCTCGGCCTTCTCTGGAGCCACGGCCATCGCGGCCGCCCCCTGAGCGACCATTACGACCCTCGTTACGCTCACCCCGGCCACGGCGACTGCTGTCATCGCCCCGTGAATCAGCCGCCGGCGCCGGCGCATTGCTGACTGCAGCGGATGCCTCGTTGGCCGGCGGTGCTGCATGCGCTTCATTGGCCGGTTTGCGGCGGAACCATCCGAAAATCTTGCCAATCAATCCGTCTTGCGTGGGGGCGGGCTGCACGGGCTTGGCGGGCGCACCGGTTGGCGCGGGCACTGCGGTAGCGGCTTTGCGCTCTTCGCGTGGCGGTGCTGCCGGGGGGGGCGGCTGATCCGGGGTAACCGATCGGACGGCGGCCTCCTGCTTGGCCTTCGACGGCTCAAGCCGTGATTCGAAGTAGGCATTGTCATCGGCCGGTGCTTCGGCGATGGCGTAGCTTGCGCGGTAGTTTGCGAGGCGGTCATCATCATGACGTACGCGCTCGAGCCGGTAGTGGGGCGTTTCGAGGTGCCGGTTAGGCACCAGGATGATTTCCACTTTGTGACGCGCCTCGAGCTTCGCGACCTCGGAGCGCTTTTCGTTCAGCAGGTACGTGGCAACCTCAACCGGGATCTGCACCCAAACGGCCGCAGTGCTCTCCTTCATCGACTCTTCCTGCACCATTCGCAGGACGTGCAGCGCGGACGACTCGGTATCGCGGATCACGCCCGTTCCGTTACAACGCGGGCAGGTGATGTGTGTACCTTCATTGAGCGCGGGACGCAGGCGCTGGCGGGAAAGCTCCATCAGGCCAAAACGCGAAATCTTGCCGGTCTGGACGCGAGCACGGTCGTAGTGAAGCGCCTCTTTCAGCCGCTGCTCGACCTCGCGCTGGTTTTTGGCGCTCTCCATATCGATGAAGTCGATGACGATGAGGCCACCCAGGTCGCGCAGGCGCATTTGCCTTGCCGCTTCATCAGCTGCCTCAAGGTTCGTGCGAAGTGCGGTTTCTTCGATATCAGCGCCTTTGGTCGCCCGCGCCGAATTGACGTCGATGGCCACCAGCGCCTCGGTGTGGTCGATAACCACCGACCCACCCGACGGCAGAGGGACCACGCGCGAGAATGCCGACTCGATCTGATGCTCGATCTGAAAGCGCGAGAACAGGGGCACATCGTCGCGATAGCGCTTCACACGGTTGACCGTGTCGGGCATGACATGCGCCATGAACTGCCGGGCCTGCTCGGCGATGTCATCGGTGTCGATCAGGATTTCGCCGATGTCGGGCGTGAAGTAGTCGCGAATGGCACGGATGACCAGACTCGACTCCTGATAAATCAGGAATGGGCCCGGCGCAGAGCCTGCCGCGCTCTCAATGGCGCCCCAGAGCTTGAGGAGATAGTTCAGGTCCCACTGCAACTCTTCCGCGCTGCGGCCAATGCCCGCGGTTCGCGCGATCAGGCTCATGCCCGCCGGATGCTCGAGCTTCTCCATGGTCTCGCGCAATTCCTGCCGGTCTTCCCCTTCGACCCGACGCGACACGCCACCGCCGCGGGGATTGTTCGGCATCAGCACAAGGTAGCGGCCCGCCAGCGAGATGAACGTGGTAAGCGCAGCTCCTTTGTTGCCGCGCTCTTCCTTTTCCACCTGGACGATGAGTTCCTGGCCTTCGCTGACCGCGTCCTGTATGCGCGACCGGGCATCGGCACCCTGCTTGAAGAAGGCCTTCGAAATTTCTTTGAAGGGCAGGAACCCGTGACGCTCTTCGCCGTAATTGACGAAGCAGGCCTCGAGGCTGGGCTCGACCCGGGTGATGATGCCTTTGTAGATATTGCTCTTACGGTTTTCGCGGCCAGCGGATTCGATATCGATATCGATCAGTTTCTGGCCATCGACGATGGCAACGCGCAGTTCTTCTGCGTGCGTTGCGTTAAACAGCATTCGCTTCATGCGAAGGTCTCCCGCGCGAAAGAGGCGTGGCCTCGCGCAGCAACCAGCAGGGATGCGAACGGAAGGAAGAAGCGGGGGTTCAGTGCCGACGTCGGTGTGCGCTCTGCGCAACCGATATAAGGTTCCAGTCGAACGCCGGCATGCCAAATCGCCACTCGCCCGGATCGGGCCTAGCGGGGTGTGACATCGAGATCGGTTGTTTCACCTGGAATCCGGTTTGGTGCGGCCCGCAACTGGCGGTCCGCCTGAACGCTTCTCTGAAGATTTCGCATCGACCTGCGCGCCGCCAGCGTGAACCGGCAAGCCGCCCGTCATTGTTCTTCCTGTCGGATACGTGGCGCAACAATCAAGGCCAACGCGTTTTGAACTGACCGGTAGAATCTCCGGAATAGTGTTCCGGGACAGATTTCCGATCGGGATCGACCGCGTCCGGTTCCGACTCTGGCGGGACCCTATTTGGTCCGCTCGCCATGAAGCGGGACTCCGGATACTGGATGCCGGGCCGGTATACGACCTTGAAAGTATAGCAACTTGAACGGTTTGCGTCCAAAACCTGAAGTTCGATCTGCATCAGATTCTTCGCCAGAGGCCGAACCGCTGCGGGCGTCAACGTTGATGGTTGATCAGGATCATCACGGGCAGCGACTCGACAATTTTCTGATCCGGGTCTGCCGCGGGGTGCCGAAATCGCATGTGTATCGGCTGATCCGCAGCGGTCAGGTTCGGGTCAACGGTGGACGGGTTGACGCGGATCGCCGCCTTGAGCAGGGCGACAAGATCCGAATCCCGCCGATCCGTCTGACCGAATCAACCGGACTCGAGCAGTCGCTTTCGCTGGGCGCAAGCCGGCCAGCGGCCGTGCCCCGGAGGTTCGTTCCGCCAGTGGTTCACGAGGACGAACACTTGATTGTGCTCAACAAGCCAGCGGGGCTTGCGGTTCATGGGGGGAGCGGCATTGCGCTTGGCGTCATTGAAGCACTCAGAGCGCAGCGCCCCGATGCGCGCTTTCTGGAGCTGGCCCACCGGCTGGATCGTGAGACATCCGGGGCGTTGCTGGTAGCGTGCCGTCGGCCAGCGCTGTTGGCGCTGCAGCAGCAGTTTCGCGACCGCCGAACGCTCAAGGTTTATCTGGCCATCGTCGCTGGGCGCTGGCCGTTGCGAACCAAGCTCATTCGCCATCCGCTGCGAAGGCTTGCGGCACCTGACGGCGATCGCCGGGTGGTCGTTGACGACGATGGCCGCGAGGCCCAGACACGAGTCACCGGCCTCGCGCGTTTCTCCCTTGAGGGCCTGGGCGAGTTCTCGCTGGTCATGGCGCAGCTCGACACGGGGCGTACCCACCAGATCCGCGTCCATCTGGCCCAGGAGGGAATGCCAATTGCCGGTGATGACAAATACGGCGATTTCGCGCTTAACCGGCAGCTTGCCAAGCGCGGCCTTCGCAGGATGTTTCTCCATGCGTGGCGCCTGGAATGCGAGCATCCGGGCGGCGCTGCGCGGCTGCGCATGCGGGTTGACCCGGGGCCGGATTTCGCAGCACTGATCACCACGGCTACCGGGTCTGCTCCGGACTGGAACCGACTGACCAATCCGAGGCCGCACCATGCAACCACTGAATCAGAGTCTCCTGAATGAGTTCCGCAGACTTGAAGCTAGTTGTCTTTGACTGGGACGGTACGCTGGTTGATTCAACCCGCGCAATTGTCATCGCAATGCAGCACGCGGCGGCGGATTTGGGGCTTCCCGTGCCCTCATCACGGCAAGCGGCCCACGTGATCGGCCTGGGGCTGCACGATGCGCTGCGCCTTGCAGTCCCCGCACTGACTGCCGAACGGCTGCCCGCTTACATCGAGCGATATCGCGTTCACTACCTGTCGCGGGACGCCCAACTGGGCGCTTTTGAAGGCATCGAGCTCATGCTGGATGCGCTTGAGCAGGCCGGGGTTGCCATGGCGGTGGCAACGGGCAAGTCCCGCCAGGGGCTGGACCGCGCGCTGTCTCAGTTTGATTGGCGTCGCAGGTTCGTTGCCACCCGATGTGCTGACGAGGGCGAGCCCAAGCCGCACCCCTGGATGCTTGAAGATCTGGCCCTGGAGTTGGGGGTTGAACCGGCCGGCATGCTGATGGTTGGCGACACCACCCATGATCTTGGGATGGCCCGTGCGGCCGGCGCATCGGCAATTGGGGTCACTTACGGTGCGCATGACCGCGCACAGTTGTTGCTCGAGCCGGCACTGGCGCTGGTCGACGATGTACCGTCGCTGCGCGATCAGTTGTTCAGTCGCCTTGTTGCGCCCGATCGGCGATCGCCGCCCACCGGGGGCCCGCGATGAATAAAGGTGCAGTGTCTCAGGCCGTTGGCGCGCACCACCGAATTTGCCGGTCAGACGAATTGTCCGATGGCGGCACCGGCGTTCGCTTTGAGTGGGTGTCTGACACGGGCGAGCGGCAGTCGGCTTTTGTGATTCGGCATGCCGGTGTGGTGACCGCTTATCTGAACCAGTGCGCCCATGTGCCGGTCGAGCTTGACTGGCAACCGGGCGTTTTTCTCGACGACGAGGGCAAGTTTCTGGTGTGCGCCACGCACGGCGCGGTCTATCGTCCGTCGGATGGCCGTTGCATGGGTGGGCCTTGTCGGGGTCGTGGTTTGAAGTCTGTGCCATGCTATGAGTTTAAAGGATCGGTATACGCAGGCCTCGAACCGGCCGCTCGCCACTTAAATCAACATGAATGACGCTCCTTCCTCCCCCTCCGGCAGTTCTGCAAGCCCCTCCTCCCCGGCAAACCCGCCATCGTCCGAGCGATTGATTCTTGAGCGAGTGCTGCTGGCTACTGTCGAGGAGCAGCGGCGTGCCCGCCGTTGGAAGATTTTTTTCCGGTTTGCCTGGATGGCGCTGGTGCTTGTCGCTGCGCTGCTCTGGTACAAAGGTGCGGCGGGACCACACCTTGGAGGTCCGGGCCGCCACACGGCGCTGGTGGATATCCGCGGCCTGATTGATTCCGAAGGCGAAGCTTCGGCCGAAAACATTGTTGATTCGCTGCGCGCCGCATTTCTCGACCCGCGGACGGCAGGGGTTGTCATCCGAATCAGCAGCCCAGGCGGCAGTCCAGTGCAGTCGGGCATCATCCACCAGGAAATTCTCCGGCTGCGAGGCAAGCATCCCGACACGCCGGTTCACGCGGTCGTCGAAGAGGTTTGTGCATCAGGCGGGTACTACATTGCAGCCGCCGCAGACCGCATCTACGTCGACCAGGCCAGCCTGATTGGATCGATTGGCGTACTGATGGATGGCTTCGGTTTTGTCGACACCATGAAAAAGCTTGGCGTCGAACGAAGGCTGCTGACCGCAGGCGATAACAAGGCGTTTCTCGACAGCTTCTCGCCCGCCTCGCCCCAGCAACGCGAACACGCGCAGAAGATGCTGAACGAAATCCATCAGCAGTTCATTGACGCGGTGAAATCCGGGCGGGGTGAGCGATTGAAGGACGACCCGCAGATATTTTCAGGTCAGGTCTGGACCGGTGCGCGCAGTGTCGAGCTTGGTCTGGCGGACGGCTTGGGTTCGCTCACCTATGTGGCTCGCGAAGTGGTCCAGGCCGAAGACATCGTTGACTTTTCGCGCCATGAAAATCTCGCCGACCGCCTTGCGCGTCGTCTTGGCGCTCAGGCCGCGCAGTCGCTGGCGCTTGCTGTCAGAAGCCTGACCGAAACGCTGCGGCTTCGCTAACGGGAACGCGCTGGCTTGCCACCGGGCTTGCGGCCCGTTGGTGGTGCAAGTAATCCGAACACTGTTGGCACCCTGGGAAGCGCCGGCCGCCTGGTGCGCCAGTCGGCGATTGACGCCATCTGGATGGATTCCTCAGGCAGCGTCAAGGCCGACGCGACCAGCAGCCGGGTCTCCGAAGACAAAGCGGTTACCAGCGTCTCAAACAACGCCTGGTTTCGATAGGGCGTTTCAATCATCAGGACTGTTTCGCCCAGCCGCGCGGATCGTTGTTCCAACTCGCGGGCTGCCTGAAGTCTGGCGTCCGGTTGCTGAGGAAGGTATCCCGCGAATGAGAACGCCTGGCCGCCCAGGCCGCTTGCCATGAGGGCAAGAAGGATTGAACTTGGACCGATCAGTGGCCTCACGGGTATGCCTCGCTGATGCGCCAGGGCAACCAGCGGTGCACCAGGATCGGCCACAGCCGGGCATCCTGCTTCTGACAGCAGCCCTACGTCGCGTCCCGACATCAGCGGCTTCAGCAGTTCGGGTAGGGCGGCGGCCGGTGTGTGCTCATTCAGCTCGCGGATCTCGATTTCCTGGATCGGGCGCTGCAGCGGCAGCAGCTTCAAGAAGGCGCGCGCTGTCTTGGCATTTTCGGCAATCAGGCAGTCCAGGGCCGCGGCGACGTTTATCGTATCGAGCGGCAGACAACGCTTCGGATCAGAGCCATCGCCAAGCGGCGTCGGAATCAGCCAGAGACGGCCGAGTTCGGTAGCCGTGTTCACCGGGCTTGCGCCGGTGACCCTGGGATTTGAATGCCCGCTTCGCGAAGTTGCCTGGATAGGGCAATTAACGGAAGCCCGACAATTGCCGTCGGGTCGCTGGATTCAATCGCATCCAACAAGCTGATTCCCAGCCCCTCGCACTTGGCAGCGCCGGCACAATCGTAAGGGGTTTCGGCAAACAGATACGACTCGATTTCAGCGTCTGTCAGGGTCCGAAAGCGCACCCGCGTGTCGACCGTGATGGCCCGCTCGAATCCGTCACTGCGTCGAACCAGCGACATCGACGTGTGAAACACAAGTTCGCGGCCGGAAGCGGCGCGCAGCTGAGCGACCGCGCGTTCGTGAGAGCCTGGCTTGCCGATGGACTGCATTCCGTCAAGGGTAGCGGTTTGATCGGATCCGATCACCACGGCGTCGGGGAAGCGGCTGGCGACCGCAGCGGCCTTCTCAATCGACAGTCGCAGAGACAGTGGCCCGGGGCGCTCACCAGGAAGGGCGGTCTCGTCGATGCCAGGCGGTACCACGTCGTAGGGCACGTGAAGCCGATCAAGCAACTCGCGGCGATAGCGGGAAGTGGATGCAAGAATGAGTTTCATCGACATATGATAAAAAGAATCAAATGCCGACGAAAATCGACGCCTTCGAGTTCACCCGGGCCGGACGCAGCGCTGAAGGGTGCGAGCCGTTGGCGTCGCTCGTCCGCCTGGCGTCGCTTCTGGCAGAGCCTGCCGGCGAGCTCGTCTGGCGCCTCGACGGCTGGCGGCAACGCGACGCCTCCAATAACGAACAAATGGTTGCGCGACTGCTTGCAAGCGCAACGGTGGGCATGCGTTGCGGTCGTTGCCTGGGCGTGGTGGCCATTCCCATCGCAATCGATCGCGCGTTTCTGCTGGTTCGGGACGAAGCCGAGGCCGCAGCGCTCGATGAATCGGAGGATGACGTCGACGTCCTGGTTGCGTCGCGCCAGTTCTCCGTTGACGATCTTTTGGAAGACGAATCAATTCTTGCATTGCCCCCGGCTGTAGCGCACGCTCAGTGCCAGCGGCCCGTGGGTGCAGGTGCCGCGGCCGCCAGCGAGACAGAGGCCGAAGAGGAGCGACCGTCTCCCTTTGCCGCACTCGCCTCGCTGAAGCGAAAATCCACTCCGTGATACCATCGCGGGTTTACTTTTGCGGAGCAAAAGATGGCCGTTCAGCAGAACAAGAAGTCGCCCTCGAAGCGCGGCATGCACCGGGCACACGACTTTCTGTCGGCGCCGCCCCTTGCGGTTGAGCCCACCACCGGCGAGGCCCACATGCGTCACCACATCAGCCCCACCGGTTACTACCGCGGCAAGAAAATCATCAAGACCAAGACTGACGAGTGATTCCCGCGCCTGAGCGCGGACCCCGTCTGTCATGAGCGTGCGCATCGCAATCGACTGCATGGGCGGTGACCACGGTCTTTCGGTCACTGTTCCGGCAGCCGTTGCATTCGCTCGTCGAACCCCTGATGTCTCGTGCCTGCTCGTTGGCCGGCAGGAGGATCTTCAACGGGCGCTTGCAGATGCAGGCCTGGGCGGTGCGGCTGAACTGGCTAGCCGAATCCATGTGCAACATGCGTCGCAGCTGGTTGGCATGGACGAGTCGCCCGCGCAGGCCATGCGTAACAAGCGCGACTCTTCCATGAGAGTAGCGCTCGACCTGGTCAAGGAGGGACGCGCGGACGGCTGCATCAGCGCAGGGAACACCGGCGCGCTGATGGCAACGTCGCGCTTCGTGCTCAAAATGCTGGATGGAATCGATCGCCCAGCCATTGCGACGCAGTTACCCAACATGCGGGGCGGCGCGACGACGATGCTCGACCTTGGCGCCAACGTCGACTGCGAGCCGGTGCATTACCTGCAGTTCGGGTTGATGGGCGCCGCCCTGGTTACCGCGCTCGACAACCGCGCACGTCCATCGGTGGGGTTGCTCAACATCGGCGAGGAAGTCATCAAGGGCAACGACGCGGTGCGCCAGGCTGCCGAGTTACTGCGGGCAAGTCCGCTTAACTTCGTCGGCAACGTGGAAGGCAACGACATCTACGAGGGCCGCGTTGACGTCATCGTCTGCGATGGCTTCGTGGGAAACGTTGCCCTCAAGACCTCTGAGGGGTTGGCTCTAATGCTCGGACAGATGATCCGGGAAGAGTTCGGTCGGACGCTGCTCTCCAAGGTAGCAGCGCTGGCTGCCATGCCGGTCTTACGTCGCTTCAAGCGCAGGGTGGATCCCAGCCGCTACAACGGCGCCTGTCTGGTGGGCTTGCGCGGCGTGGTGGTGAAGAGCCATGGATCGGCAGACGCCGTAGGGTTTGAGACCGCGCTGCAGCGGTGCGCAGACGCGTGCCGGAGCGGCCTGCCCGAGCGTATTGCCGCGGCGATTCCGCGTGCTTCCGTAGCGCCCAGCCCCGTCGTTCCTGCGGGAACCCCATCATGACGCGTTACTCAAAAATTATTGGCACTGGCAGCGCGCTGCCCCCTGACTGCGTCAGTAATGCTGAACTCGTTCGCCGGCTTGCCGAACGAGGCATCGAGACCTCTGACGAGTGGATCGTTGAAAGAACCGGCATCCGCCAGCGTTATCTTGCCGATCCCAATACCGCAAGCAGCCATCTGGCCACTCAGGCAGCGCGTGCGGCGCTTGAGGCGGCTGGGCGTCAGGCGGCCGACGTTGATCTGATCATTGTGGCCACCTCCACGCCCGACTACGTATTTCCGAGCACCGCCTGCCTGGTACAGAAGGCACTGGGTAACGCCGGCGGCGCCGCGTTTGACGTTCAGGCGGTGTGCAGCGGTTTTGTGTATGCCATGGCCACGGCTGACGCGATGATTCGCACCGGTATGGCCAGTCGGGCGCTGGTCATTGGCGCCGAGGTGTTTTCCAGAATTCTCGATTGGACTGACCGCGGCACCTGCGTTCTGTTTGGCGATGGTGCGGGCGCAGTGCTGCTCGAGGCGTCTGACGAGCCCGGGGTGTTGGCAAGCCGTCTGCATGCGGACGGGCGCTACGAGGGCATTCTGCGTACGCCCGGTCATGTCTGCGGCGGTGCGGTCATCGGTTCGCCGATGCTCACGATGGACGGCCAGGCGGTATTCAAGCTCGCTGTTTCGGTCCTTGACGAGGTGGGACGCGAAGTGCTGGCGGCAGCGCAATTACCGATTGAGCAGCTCGACTGGCTGATCCCTCACCAAGCTAACGTCCGCATTCTTCAGGCCACAGCCCGAAGAATGGGGCTCGATCCTGCGAAGGTGGTGGTCACGGTGGATCAACACGCCAATACGTCGGCGGCGTCGGTTCCGCTCGCGCTCGACCTGGCGGTGCGAGATGGTCGGGTTCGTCCCGGGCAGCATGTTTTGCTTGAGGGAGTGGGAGGCGGATTCGCCTGGGGTGCAGTGCTGGTTCGTATGTCAGGAGTTCATTGATGTCGCTTGCTTTTGTGTTTCCGGGCCAGGGCGCGCAGGCGGTCGGCATGCTCGACGGATTCGCGCACTCCTCGGCGGTAGCCGGGCTGCTCAACACTGCCGATCAGGCGCTTGGCGAATCCATGTCCGGCCTCATTGCCAAGGGTCCGGCCGAGTCGCTTGCGCTGACTGTCAATACCCAGCCGGCCATGTTGATAGCCGGTCTGGCCTGCTATCTCGCATGGAGGGAGGCGGGCGGCCCTGAACCCGAGGCGGTCGCGGGACACAGCCTTGGCGAATACACCGCGCTCACGGCCGCCAACAGCTTTGATGCCGCTGACGCAATCAGGCTGGTTCGGTTACGCGCCCAGGCGATGCAGGAGGCGGTTCCAGTCGGCACGGGCAGCATGGCCGCAATCCTTGGCCTGTCCGATGAGCAGGTGCGCCAGGCATGCACAGAGGCCTGCGTTGATGGTGAGGTTGTTGAAGCAGCCAA